>JAYELV010000282.1:0-2417 GCA_034717755.1 Pseudomonadota bacterium
GATTCAGGAGAGTTCTGCCGGGCTAGATGCCGGTGAATTGCAGCAATTGCTCGATGTGAAGAGTGTCAAGCCGATGCTCACCCAGTTATTTCAGAAGGAACTGCTCTCGCGCGAAACAGTAGAGGGACGCTTCGTCTATTTTCCTTCTCGAAAAAACTCTCAGCGCAAGCAACAGAAACAGCGAAGGGAAATCGACCAGAAAAAGAAAGAGGCGCTCGCTTTACTGCCATTGGAGAACATCATCGCGCTGTTGGTCGAAATCATCAGACGGCCGAAAAACACTCCCCGACAATGGGCACACCGGCTGACACAACAAGGCATTCGAATCGCAACCAGTGATATTCGGCTCGTGCTGGATCATTATGGAATTGATCCAAAAAAAGGGCTCTTGAACTTTTGAAGCTGCGTTTTCAACTGCTTGACGGCTTGCACGGTGAATTGCCCTCGGCATGCCAATTGCCGAATAATTACGTTTTGGAAGTTGCTAGTCATGTGTGCGAATGTTGTGCCGGCAGGCTGCGACGTCTTCGCACTTCCATACATCATCCTGTCGGCCTGATGCTGGGGCGTCCTTGCGTGCGCTTCATCCACCAACAATGTGTCAGCTGCGGACACATCGAGTCGCAGGAGGTTTACCGTCGACTCGTTCCTCGAGAGGGCAACTATGCTTACGACTTGATCGTCGAGGTGGGACTGGCCCGTTTTCGCGACCACCGGCAGGATGCGGAAATCCAAAGCGACTGCCAGCGGCGATGGGGAGTATCGTTATCGCCATCCAGTATTGGTTTGCTGGCGAACTCGTTCCTCGATGGTTTGGCGGCTGTTCATCAAGCGCACGCTCCCGCCCTGCGTCGTCGACTAGCCGACGATGGCGGCTATGTCATGCACGTGGACGGTACCTGTGAGCCGGGGACGGATGTATTATTCATGGCGATGGCCGAGCCTCGAGGATGGACGCTGGAAGTCGCCAAAATGACGACGGAGCATAAAGAGGCGATTAGTAAGTTGATGCGTCATGGCGTCGACCAGTTTGGTCTCCCTCTGGCCGTCATGCGCGATCTGAGCACAAACATCGAGCAAGCCAAACTAGACACTATTCCAGAGGCACGTGACTTAATCTGCCACTACCACTTTCTGGAAAACGTGGGGGAGCAGTTGTGCGAGAAGCCCCACACGGAACTGACAGCTGCGCTGCGTCGATTGAAAATACGTCCGGCCTTAAGGTCGATACGTGGAGGTCTTGTTCGGGCGAGCCGAAATGGAGGGAGACGCCTATCGAAAGGCGAGATTCAACATCTTCTGACGTATCCTGACGACATCGCCAAGCTCGACGCCACAGCGTTGCGTCGCTTCATGGCATATTTACTGCTATGTTGGTTGGATGATTATCCCGCGGATTTGAAGGGTGAGTACTTTCCCTTTGATTTGCCGAGCCTAGCTTTTTATCGCCGAGGTAAAAAACTAGCCAGCCTAATCGGCAAACTCGTGGATCCCCAGGGATGTCCCCAACGAGAGTTATCAACATTCAGGACGATTGCCCGTCACCTGACATCGCTTCATGAGGACCAAGCTGTGGTAGCTGCCGCCGCACGGTTGGAAAAAGCGGCTGTGTTGTTCGAGAAGTTTCGTAAGGTGTTGCGGTTGACCAGTCACCCTAGCGAACGATTGCTTCGGGGGCGCGTTCCATCAGAGGAAAGGAAAGTCACCGAGTTGATGCCGAAGCGTCTGGAAACATGGCGTAACGGGTTACAGAAACGTCACGACCGAGAAGTGGATGTGGAGAAACGTGCCGACCAAGCGACAGTATTGAAATACCTGCGAAAGTATGAACAGCAGCTTGTGGGGCACGTGCTTCAGCTTGAGGGAGACCGTGGACTTCTTGTCGCATGCCGGACGAACAATCCCGCGGAACACCGTTTTGGCGCGACCAAGCAGAAACTGCGACGTAAAGTCGGAGCAAAGAAACTAGCCCGTCAATTGCAGGCAATGCGCCCCGAGGCACTTCTCATATGGAATCTATCGGATGCGGAGTACGTGAACTTGGTATTGGATGGGAGTCTTGCAAATCTGCCAGCCGCGGTCGCCAAGCATTGGAAATCAGCATCTGCCATTCGCAAGGAACGCCTGACACCGACAACGGACCATCCGATGCCAACCACAAAGCAACAACTCCGCAATCCGCAACTCTTGGGCAACGCCGCACAAATCATCAGAAAACTCGTAGATGCCACCCAGGACAAGAACAATGCCGCCTGAAACACCACGAAATCACCGGCATTCTGTTGCACTAGGTATTAGCCCCGTGCTTGAGCACGGGGTCTGCCAGCCGCGCTCGATATCTGTTTTGAGCCCCGTTTGACGGGGCTTCTCGCTTTGTGGCTTGAGCCCTCGGTCCAGTGGCTAAAGCCAACCATTGG
>JAYELV010000283.1:0-5386 GCA_034717755.1 Pseudomonadota bacterium
GTATGCTCTGATAAAACATCCCTGTTTTATACAGCCCTGAAAAGCAGACTCCCGACCCTGCTTCCTGCACGGGGTTATTGAGAAGTTACTCAGTACACATGGATTCCGGCTAAAAAACTGCCGGAATAACGAGGATTTTCGAGCATTTCTGATGATAGATATTTATGCACTTCTGTACTAGGAACCTGTCAGATTAATCCTGCTGCCGGGCCCAGGCGCGAACCTTTCTCTCCAGGGTCTTGCGCGCGATACCAAGACGGCGCGCGGCCGCAGACTTATTCCCTCCCTCCATCTCCAACACCCTGAGAATATGCTTTTTTTCGACACTGGCCAGCGCCACATCATCCTCCAGGGCATCTGCATCGGATAAAGCAGGCAGCCCTCCTCCGATACACTGGCTAGGCTTGCTGTTCAGCAACAGACAGCGTTCAATCACATTTTTCAGCTCACGCACATTTCCGGGCCAGTCATGTGAACGCAGATAACTCATCTCCGTGTCACCCAGTTCAGGCGGCTCCACTCCGAGATCCCCGGCAATGGTGTGCACAAAATGCCTGGCCAGGTTATCAATATCATCCGCAATCTCTCGCAGTGCCGGCATGCGGATCGAAAGCACGTTGAGCCGGAAGTAGAGATCCGCACGAAAATTGCCCGCCTTGACTTCTGCATCCAGATCACGATTGGTCGCTGCAACAATACGCACATCGACTGCAACTTCACGGTTTGATCCAACAGGCCGGATAGTTCGCTCCTCGAGAACCCGCAACAGGTGCGCCTGCATGGAGAGTGGCATTTCACCGATTTCATCCAGGAAAAGCGTGCCACCATCGGCGTAGGTAAAGAGACCTTTTCTAACCTGGTGGGCTCCTGTGAATGCACCTTTAGCATGGCCAAAAAATTCACTCTCGATCAGCTCGGCTGTTATGGCGCCGCAGTTCACCGGGACAAAGGCGCCACCACGACCACTCCATTGATGAATAGCACGGGCCGCCAGCTCTTTTCCGGTACCGGATTCACCCTCAATCATGACTGTTGACGGCATTGGTGCGACTCGCCTGATGACCTCGCCGACACTCTTGATAAGATCACCTTCACCGACAAATCCTGACTGCGCTGCAAGGTCATCTAATTCGGGGGGAGCTACCCGGCTCTCGCTACTGAGCTGCTCTCTTCCCACGCAACGCAACACAGATGCAGCCATCTGCTCAATACCAAATGGCTTGGTGACAAGATCCGCTGCACCAGCCCGGAGCGCAGCAATTGATGTCTCTACATCGATCTCAGTCACCATTAAAATCACTGCTGTAGAGCAACCCTGCTCCCGCAGTTGGGCCACCCATTCAATGGCGCTCCCCCCTGGCAGTTGAATATCGGCAATAATCAGGTTGAAGTGGCATTTTTGACGCAAGATCTCCGCAGAAGCTCTGTTTTCTGCAATTTCGATCAAGCCACAATGGCTTTGCAGACCGTGCTGCAACTGATAACTATGCTGAGTGTCAGAGTCAACAATCAGTATAGAGATCATCCGTGGCGACACGGCATTCTGTACTGTAGCGGCAGACTGTGATCTATAGCTCTCTAACAACATCGTGTTTCGACCATTTTGATCCCTAGGATGCGGTCTATCGTATCGGTTGACTTTAACAGGAGCGGGACATTTTGTCTCATCAATTGATTGCCAAATCGGGTAAAAATGACGCGAATTACACCTGTCATGACCACAATAACGCTATTCTTCTACCATGCAACTCCGTTTTTTGTAATATTGTCATATTTCAATCACCTCATGCAGAAAGCTATCCTACACAAGTACAACAAACAGATCATCTCATTACCAATGATGGCATCAGACTTGCTACCATCTAGTTACCCTGTTTTTCAAAACACTCAAACCATGCCTCTGACTTCGCACAAAACATTGCTACGGTCACTCATTCCCGGCTTGCTCTTGATGTTCTCTCTGGACATCGCTGCGGATCACAGCAGCATTAGCAACCCCTTGATTCGACTGGCAACGACAACCAGCACAGAAAACTCCGGACTGCTCAACCACCTGCTTCCCGTGTTTCAGGATGCAACAGGATACAAGGTGCATGTCATCGCGGTGGGAACTGGCAAGGCGTTGCGCATGGGACAGGACGGTGACGTTGATATCGTGCTGGTGCATGCACCACAGGCAGAGACCGACTTTGTCGATGCAGGCTATGGTGACCAACGCTATGATGTCATGTACAACGACTTCATCGTGGTGGGACCGCACAATGACCCGGCGAAGATCAGCACAGCAGCCAACGTCACTGCCGCCATGAAAAATATCGCTGCGGCGCAATCGCTCTTTATCTCACGCGGGGATGATTCCGGCACCCATAAAAAGGAGCAACAGCTATGGGAAAGCTCCGGCGTCATAGCGGATACCAGCTGGCACAGGGAAGCAGGACAGGGCATGGGAAAAGTCATACAGATCGCAACTGAACTGGATGCCTATACGCTCACTGACCGCGGCACCTGGCTGGCCTACCGCGACAAATCCACTCTAAAAATCCTTTTTCAAGGCGATAAAGCACTTCACAACTCTTACGGCATTATCGCCGTCAGTTCCAAACGCTATCCCGAGGTCAATCACAGCGGTGCACAGGCGCTGATTAAATGGATTAGATCGCAGCAGGCGCAACAGCTGATTAGCGAGTATCGCATTGACAATATCCGGCTGTTTACACCCTCGGCAGGAAGTGCCCGGATAGCCACCACCAAAGCCCCCTCCGGGAACCTCCGTTAATCAGACAATCATCATGGAGACGCTTGGCAACGCCACATCAAATGCTCTGTTTCTGCTCGTCAGCGGAGATACGGAGCTGTGGCAAATCGTTGCAATCTCATTCCAGGTATCAATAACAGCGATTTTGATCGCTACCCCTCCAGCTCTGCTCACAGCATTCGTGCTTGCTTACGGAAGATTTCCCGGCCGCAGAGTGCTGATCTCACTGTTCAGCACCCTACTCTCGATTCCTGCCGTCGTAGTTGGCTTGACACTCTATCTGCTGCTCTCCCGCCAGGGCCCCCTGGGGGATTGGCGTCTGCTGTTCACTCAAACCGCAATGATACTGGGACAGATCGCTCTGAGCTTCCCCATTCTGGTGGCAATGGGGCACTCGGCACTGCAGTCAGCGGATCGACGTGCATGGGAAACAGCCCTGACGCTGGGAGCAAATCCCGTGCGCGCCATCCGCACCGTGATGTGGGAAGTCCGCTTCGGTCTGCTCGCCGCACTACTCGCCGCTTTTGGGCGTATAGTGGCAGAGGTGGGTGCATCCATGATGCTGGGAGGAAACATTCTCAACTACACTCGCAATATTCCGACCGCCATCGCTCTTGAAACCAGTAAAGGCGAATTTGCACAGGGGATCGCCCTTGGGATCGTGCTCCTGACACTCGCTTTTACACTCAACGCACTCTTTTATCACCTGCGGGGAGGAGGACAACCTGCATGACCGATACCCCCCTCAAACTTCACTTCGATGCCATCCACAAACGTTTCGGCAGACGCGCCGTACTCATCGGCGTCAATTACCAGCTGAACGGTGGTGAGTGCAGTGTGATAAATGGTCTGAATGGCGCAGGAAAAACAACCCTGCTGCGCATCATGGCCGGCCTTGAAAAACCCGATTCAGGTTCGGTCGATATGGGACTGG
The DNA here is from genome assembly GCA_034717755.1 of Pseudomonadota bacterium. GTDB lineage: Bacteria > Pseudomonadota > Gammaproteobacteria > Chromatiales > Chromatiaceae > Sva-25. Next base: position 3,690 of record JAYELV010000283.1, read on the forward strand.
GAGCTACACCCTGGCGGCGCTGCTACTCTGCCCTGCGCACCAGCATACTCTATCTGCACCAGCATCCCTACATGTTTGACGGCAGTGTCAGCAGCAACCTGGCATATGCCATCTCAGACAAACACAATCGTTGCCTGAATCAGCAGCGCATCACGGAAGCGCTAAAATGGGCAGGCCTCGCTGCAATCGCAGACAACCATGCAAAAACAGTCTCCGGCGGAGAACGGCAACGCGTCGCCCTGGCGCGCGCCTGGCTGCGTGAACCGCGGGCGCTGCTGCTGGATGAACCAACTGCCAACCTGGATCCAGAAGCCCGCACGCGCACCCTGGAACTGCTGTTTCGCCTCAAGGAGTCGGGTATTGCACTATTGATTGCCAGCCACGACCCTCACCACTTTGCGTCGCTGGCAGACAAGCAACTGCAATTGACACAGGGCGTCCTCGCAGAAGAGTTCTCTGAGACATCCAATGTCACCCCATTCAGGAGAACCCATCCATGATCATCCAAGCGGCTGAGATTACTGCTGTCATTCTTGCAGGCGGGCGAGGCAGGCGCATGGGTGGCAAAGACAAGGGATTGGTTGTGGTCAACAACCTACCGCTGATCGAGCATGTGATATCTGCAGTAAGCCCCCAGGCAGGTCAACTGGTCATCAACGCAAATCGAAATATCGAGGAGTACCAGCACTACGGTTTCCCGGTGGTAAGTGACACCATGGCAGACTACCAGGGTCCGTTAGCCGGATTTGCCAGCACCATGGCGGCCGCTGAAACGGACTATATCGTTACCATACCCTGTGACAGCCCGCTGCTGCCTGCAGACCTGGTTCAACGCCTTGTTGACGCCCTGCAAAACGAGGATGCAGAACTTGCAGTCGCCCATGATGGTGAACGCCTGCAGCCGGTATTCGCCCTGATCCGGGTCAGCCTGCTGCCCTCTCTTCTGGATTTTCTGCAGCGTGGCGATCGCAAAATCGACCTCTGGTACGCACAACACAAGATGGCAAAGGCGGATTTCTCCGACATCCCGGAAACTTTCCTGAATATCAACACCCCCGGGGATCAGGAACAAGTCCAGCGACACGAGAGGCTGAAATGATCAGCTACCCCCTTCCCCTGCTGGGATTCTGCGCCTTCAGCGGCGCTGGAAAAACCACGCTGCTGAGGCATCTTCTGCCTCTGCTGCAGGCTGCGGGCCGGCATGTCGGCGTGGTCAAACACGCTCACCACGAGTTTGAAATCGATTACCCCGGCAAGGACAGCTATGAACTGCGCAAAGCCGGGGCCGAACAGATGGTGGTTGCCTCACGCAAACGCATGGCCTGGATCAGGGAGTTTGACGATCATCGGCCCGAGCCATCCCTGCAGGAGGCACTGAAGGCGCTGAACACTGCTTCACTGGATCTGGTGCTGGTGGAAGGCTTCAAAACCGAACACTTCCCAAAGATCGAGGTGTACCGGGCTGATCTTGGCAAACCACTGCTGTTCCCGGATGATTCTGACGTCATTGCCATTGCAACAGATGCAGAACCCCGCGCACTGGCAACCGAGCTCCCGCAACTGAATCTCAACAAGCCTGCAGAGATTGCAGACTTCATTCTGAACCGTTGGCTAAGGGAGATGTAACTATTCAGCACATGAGGGAGCGTCACTGTTATCAGGCATATCTACCGGAAAACGCCGTAAATACATCCATG
>JAYELV010000283.1:5486-9734 GCA_034717755.1 Pseudomonadota bacterium
ACAAGCCTGCAGAGATTGCAGACTTCATTCTGAACCGTTGGCTAAGGGAGATGTAACTATTCAGCACATGAGGGAGCGTCACTGTTATCAGGCATATCTACCGGAAAACGCCGTAAATACATCCATGGTCGCTTCCGGCATCCTGCCTCACGCGACACTGATACTTCCATGTATGGCGTAGGCAATAATAAAGCATCTGCCGCACATGGATGTGCCAATGCCGTGATTGCATGGATGCAAATGAACGGCCGTGCCTCCGACGTTTCCTTCAGATACACCCAATAGCAGAGACTTATATACCAGCTTGAGAAGAATCTGAATGGTTACAGGAAAAGTGTAACATCTCAACAACTCCGTGCAAGGAAGTAGGGTTGGGATTTGCTTTTCAGGGCTTCCGCCGAATAAATGCTCCTGCGTTTTCGGCACTTCCACCATCCATGGCGGTCGAAAACAGGGATGTTTTATCAGAGCTTACAGGGATGTATTCACGCGTCCCTGAAAGGCGGGTTCCAGCCCTGCGCAGACATTAGCATTGCACAGACTTATTGAGAAATTACGGAAGAGATACTTAATCACATGAAAAAACCAATCACTATACCTGTTCAAGCCAGCTGCGCCGACGATCACGAACCGGGCATCCTCTCTGTTGAAGCAGCCAGGGAGCATATCCTCGCTACCCTGCCGACACTGCATGGCCGTGAAAAAGTGGCGCTGCGATCGGCGCTGAACAGAACCCTGGCGGAAGATATCATCTCCCCGCTCGATGTCCCCGGGCATACCAACTCTGCGATGGACGGTTATGCCTTCATCGGCAGTGATCTGCCAACAGATAAGGACCGCTCCTACAAGATCATCGGCACCGTTCATGCCGGAAATGTCTTTCGTGAAAAATGCCAGCCGGGCGAGTGTGTGCGCATCATGACCGGAGCGCCGATGCCCGCCAACACCGACACCGTGGTGATGCAGGAACACACGATGAGCCATGGCGAAGATCAGATTCGCATCTCCAGCGAGCACCGCAGCGGTCAGAATGTCAGGCAGGCGGGCGAAGATATCGCTGCCGGCAGTGCAGTGCTGCAGAGCGGACGCCAATTGATTCCCGCGGACCTCGGCATCCTTGCCTCGCTGGGAGTCGGTGAAGTGTACGTGCGCAGACGCCCGCGAGTCGCATTCTTCTCCACCGGAGATGAACTGCGCAGCATCGGTGAGCCACTGAATGAAGGCGATGTCTACGACAGCAACCGCTACACCCTCTACGGCATGCTCAAACGCCTCGACGTGGAGTTGCTGGATCTCGGCGTCATCGGCGATTCTGAAGAGGCGCTGAGAGAGGCCTTTGAATCCGCAGCCGGGATGGCCGACATCGTCATCACCTCGGGCGGCGTCTCTGTCGGAGAGGCGGATTACACCAAACTCGTTCTCGAACAGCTGGGCGAGATGAACTTCTGGAAGATCGCCATGAAGCCGGGCCGGCCGCTCACCTATGGGAAACTCAAGGATGCCTGTTTTTTCGGCCTCCCGGGCAACCCGGTGGCGGTGATGGTGACCTTCTACCAGTTCGTTCTGCCCGCCCTGCACCATCTTTCAACTGGAAAAGCCTACACACCCTTCATCCTGCAGGCAACATGCAATGAGGAGCTTCGAAAACGACCCGGGCGCTACGAATTCCTGCGTGGCATCCTCAGCCATGATAAGCATGGCAACCTCAGCGTCATTAGCACCGGCCAACAGGGCTCCGGAATCCTCACATCCATGAGCCGGGCAAACTGTTTCATACTGCTCGATGCAGAGTGTGCCGGAATCAACAAGGAAGACTGCGTGCAGGTTCAGCCGTTTAAGGCGCTCATATAATACAATCTGGTGTTTTCTGAATGCCCATGGCATACTAATGTCTAGATTAGCTAGATTATAGGTATCTATTATGCAATGGCGTTTGGCGGAAGCAAAAAATCGTTTCAGTGAAGTCGTTAACCGAGCTTTGAGCGAAGGTCCTCAGACTGTATCACGCCGCAACGACAGGGTTGTCATACTGTCGCAGCAGGAGTATGACAGGCTCTCAGGAAAACGGCCCGGATTTAAGGAATTCCTGTTAGAGCACACTCCCCTTCTGGATGATCTTGATCTCAGCCGGGATAAAGCGCCGATGCGGGATATTGAATTATGAGAATTCTACTGGATACCTGTGTACTCTCAGAGTTGCGCAGGGAACAGTGCAATCCAGATGTATACCGATCTGTGGAAAAAGCCACCGATGAAGAGCTGTTTGTCAGCGTTATTACAATCGGTGAAATCGCCAAAGGTGCTTGCTTGCTGGATGATGGCAGGCGCAAAAGAGAGCTGCTGGAGTGGCTGCAAACTGTCAAACAAGACTACTCTGACCGCATTTTACAAATTGACCTGGAAACCGTCGAAATCTGGGGCGAGTTGACTGCGCGGGCACAAAAATCAGGGAAGACTGTTGCAGCCAGTGATGGTCTGATTGCAGCAACCGCCTTGCGCCACGGCCTGCATGTCATGACTGGAAATGTGGATGATTTTTTACCGACAGGCGTGCTGTTGAGCAATCCATGGGCAGAATAAGGAGGTGTCCAAAACACATCCCCCCTTCTGCTTGATCTCGATTCATGCCGGGATCAATCTCCAATACGATATTTAAAGGAAACCCCCTTGATGCAAAAACATAAAATAGACAAAATTGGCATACTGACAAGCGGCGGCGACGCCCCTGGAATGAATGCCGCCATCCGCGCTATCGTACGTGCAGCCGATTATCACGGTATTCAGGCAACTGGTTTTGTAAAAGGCTATTCCGGCCTTGTTCAAAATGAGTTTGTTACTCTCGATAACCGTTCGGTTTCCAATATTATCCAGCGAGGCGGGACAATTTTACGCAGCGCGCGCTGCAAGGCATTCAGGACGGAAGAGGGGCAGCGCCAGGCTGCGGATAATCTGCGACGCAATGAAATTGACGCACTCTTCATCATCGGAGGTGATGGCTCATTAAAAGGGGCGCACACACTCTCAACGCATTGGTCAGGTCAGATCATTGGCTTACCGGGCACCATTGATAACGATTTATCAGGAACGGATTATACGATTGGTTATTTTACTGCGCTGGATACCGCCCTGGATGCAATCGATAAAATTCGCGATACAGCTGACTCCATCGAGCGTGTGTTTCTAATCGAAGTCATGGGACGTATGGCCGGGTTCATTGCCGCGGGCGCCGGAGTGGCCGGAGGCGCAGAGGAGATACTGGTGCCTGAGAAGGCAGTTGATATCGACACTCTTGCAGCCGATATCGCCATAGCGAAACAGAGAGGCAAAGTCAGTTTTATCCTCATTGTCGCAGAGGGCGCATATCCAGGGGGAGCCACGGCTTTGTCTGCAGAGTTGCAAAAAAAATCCGGCATCGAGTGCCGGCCATGCATTCTCGGTTATATCCAACGCGGGGGATCACCTGCTGCACTGGATCGTATTGCGGCAACCAAACTGGGCGCATTTTCCGTTGAGCAGGCATTGCAGGGCGCGAGCGGTGTCATGGCGGGCATTATCAAAAATGAACTTGTTACCACCCCGTTAAAGCAAACCTGGGAAAACAAAAAGCCCCTCGATCCCTATTTATTCGAATTACAACAAATCATGGCGCGCTAGTACAGCGATGCTTAAATATCTATCAGTAGAAACAGTTCCAGAGCACGTCATCCCGGCGAAGGCCAAGATCCATAGAATCAACCATTTACAGGTCAATTCGTCAGTTCCTCAATAACTCCGTGCAGGGAAGCAGGGTTGGGACTTGCTTTTCAGGGCTGTATAAAACAGGGATGTTTTATCAGAGCTTACAGGGATGTATTCACGCGTCCCTGAAAGGCTGGTCCTGACCCTGCGCAAACTCAGATAATACACTGGATTATTGAGAAGTTACTCAATTCGCATGGATTTCGGCTAAAAGACTGCCGGAATGACGGGGTTTTTCGGCTGCATTTGCTTATAGATATTTATGCACTCTTGTACTAATCTCTACTCATTTCAGCCCTATTTTTTCAGCAGCTGACTTGGTGTTGATTCCCAGAATCGAGTAGAGCGGGCAGATCGCGGCTATTCCCGTCACAATCAGGATGACTCCCAGCCAGCCGATGGGGTTCTGCAGGGCATAAAAGACATTTCCCACAAGAATAATCCCCACCACGATGCGGATGATGCGGTCGATTTTTCCAACATTGTTTTTCAATAAGTTCATTTGCTTTT
>JAYELV010000284.1:0-2371 GCA_034717755.1 Pseudomonadota bacterium
CTAAGCGACCGCGGCACTAATTTTGCTTGGAGCAAAATTGAGCGCGCCTTGCGCGACCCGAAGGGTAAATTACAAGGATGTAATTTATAATCTCCAAACCGGATTGTCGCGTCGCCTCCGGCTCCTCGCAATGACATCTGTTTTAAACAAAAAATATCTGTGTGCATCCGTGTTCATCTGTGGTTAAAATTTTATTTCGTGACTTTCGTGGTTAAAAATTAAGTTTTTACTTTCTGCCTCTTGCGTATGTTCCGTGGTAAAAAAATCATTTGGAATTTTTTACTCAGCGTCTACACTATACTGAAATAACAACACCAAAGGTGTCACAATGAATTCAGAAAAAGTCATCTTCAATTTTTTTATCGTGCTGGCGTTGACGCTCAACTTCGGTTTTGTGCTTGGAAATGCTGAAGATCCGGCGCATCACCCGGTGTATGAACTCTTTGCCGTGATCATCGTGAATCTGATTGCGACAATCCTGAAATTTGGTGACCGCACCCAGGTAGGGGCAATCCTGCTGTCGACGAGCCTGGTGGCGCTGTTGCAGCTGTTTGTTGCGGCCATTATCTGGTTTGTTGCGGTTTATGTAACAGGCACAGGCCTTACACCTGCCGTGATGGCCAGTATTGTGTCGTTATCAGCCGGCGCTGTACTCGCCAATGTGGTGTCGGTGATATTGCTTTTGATTGAAACGGTCATGCTGCGACGCTGAATCCCGGATCATGGATAACATCGTTTATGTCGTGTTTCGCAGAATGCGTCAGCCGCTGCTGACGCTGCTGCTTGCCTATTCGATTTCGATCCTGGGGCTGGTTTTGATCCCCGGGCAGGATGATGCCGGTCAGCCGTGGCATATGGGTTTTTTCCACGCCTTCTATGTTGTCAGTTTCACCTCCACCACCATCGGCTTTGGCGAAATTCCATACCCCTTTACCGACACCCAGCGCATGTGGGTGATCTTTACGATCTATGCCACGGTCATCTCATGGATCTATGCCATTGGCACCCTGCTGGCGCTGATACAGGGTGAGGCATTTCAAAATGCCCTGACCGTCGGTCGTTTTGGGCGACGCATCAGGAGGCTGACAGACCCCTTCATCCTGATCATTGGCTATGGCAGCATCGGGCGCGAGCTTGTCATGGCGTTGACGGAACGTCAGCAGCATGTGGTGGTTCTCGATAGTGATCAGCAACGCATCAATGTGATGAAACTACAGAACCTGCGTGAGAGTGTTCCGGGATTTTCCGGGGATGCTGCAAATCCTGACAACCTCACGCGAGCCGGCCTGACGCATCCGCAGTGCGCAGCTGTGGTTGCGTTGACCAACAGCAATGCCGTCAATCTGAAAGTTGCGATTACCAGTAAATTGCTGAGACCGGAACTGACAGTCGTCTGCAGGGCGGACTCTGTCGAAGTTGAAAAAAATATGGGGTCATTCGGGACTGACTACATTGTCGACCCGTTTGAAACCTTTGCAATGCATCTCTCCATAGCCCTGCAATCTCCGGGGCTGCATCTGTTGGGTGAGTGGTTGGGTGGCAATGCACACGATCCGCTGGCGGAGCCCATCTATCCCCCGCAGCAGGGAAGGTGGGTGCTTTGCGGTTACGGACGTTTCGGCAAGGCGGTCTATGATCGTCTTACCAGGGAGGGAATGGATGTGGTGGTTATCGAGGCGACACCGGCTAAAACCGGTACTCCTCAGGCGGGGGTGGTGGTCGGCAAGGGCACAGAGGCAGCCACTTTGCTGGAAGCGAATATCGACAATGCAGTTGGTATTGTCGCCGGTACGGACAGGGATGTGGATAATCTCTCTATCATCATGACGGCGCGGGAGTTGAACCCCGATCTGTTCGTTATTCTGCGGCAGAACCAGCGCACCAACAAGACCATTGTCAAAGCTGTGCATGCCAACATGGTGATGCATCCAAGCCAGATTATTGCCAACAAGATCCGCATGCTGCTGGCGACGCCCATGCTGTCGCAGTTCATTTCACTGGCAAAAGGAGAGGAGGACGACTGGGCCTGTGAACTGGTCAGCCGTCTGATAGCGATCTCCAGTGAGGAGGTGCCTGACGTGTGGGAGGTTACGGTCGATAAGATCCAGGCGCAAGCCGTCCACACTGCCCTGACAACATTGGGGAAGGTCGTCACCATCGGTGATCTGGAGCGTAACCCGCGCGAGCGCAAGCGCCGTCTTCCGGTTATCCCTCTACTGATGAATCATCAGGACTCGCTTATTCTGCTGCCGAAGAGAGACCAGAATGTCTACGCCGGAGACAAGATTCTATGGTGCGGGCGTTATTCGGTTCAGTCAAAAATGGTCTGGACACTGCAGCACCCGGTTGCGCTGGAGTATGTCCTGCAGGG
>JAYELV010000285.1:0-2367 GCA_034717755.1 Pseudomonadota bacterium
GTTATTGAGAAGTTATTTTCTCGACCTGTAAGTGGTTGATTCTATAGATTCAGGCCTTCGCCGGAATGAGTGTATTTGAGAGCTACTTGAGATGCTTCCAACTGATAACAACTGTAAGATTCCGGCTCGATTACTGCCCCTGCAACATCAGGCGTTTGACAGGTTTTCCATGCTGCAGATGTGACTCAAGGATCTCATCAAGGTCTTCGTGATCAACCCATGTATACCAGATGGCTTCCGGATAGACTGCAATGACAGGTCCCTGGCTGCAACGGTTCATACAGCCGGCGGTGTTGATGCGGCTTTTTCCCTGTCCGTAGACATCGAGTTCCTTGGCGCGTCTCTTCATGTAGTTACGCGCCTCCTGCGAGTCAAAGTCCTGACAGCAGGGCTCTCCATCGTCGCGCGTGTTGGTGCAGAAAAACAGGTGGTGTTTGTAGTAGGACATAAGCATTCCGAATCTGTTTTGAGTCTGTGCATAGTATACTCTGCTGATCTTTCTCTCTGTTGTCCTGATGTGTGTGAATAGTGATTTTCTCATCAAGGAGGCTGACCGCTGTGTGAAATGTGGTCTCTGTTTGCCCCATTGCCCCACCTACCAACTCGCTCGCGATGAGGCTGAGTCACCGCGCGGGCGTATTGCTTTGATTCAGGGCTGGGCCGCAGGAGATTTGCAAGCCGATCAGTCAATGCTGGCTCATCTGGATCACTGCCTGCTGTGCCGCCGCTGTGAAGGCGCCTGCCCATCCGGGGTCAACTACACAGCGCTGATGGATGCAGCGAGAGCATCTCTTCCCAGCACGACTCCCCGCTGGCTGCCTGACGTCCTGGCGGATAGTGGACGCCAGCGTATGGCGATGAAATTAGCGGTAGTCGCAGGAAAGTCAGGAATGCAGGCATGGTTTCCTTCTGCGATTGTGCGCCGTCTGCTGCGCATTGCAGCAACTCTCACAGCGTTTGAATCCGGTTCTTCGGCTCCACTAAAAGAACACTACGCAGCTACGAATACGCTGCAGGGTGAGGTGGCGGTGTTTACCGGATGTATGGGTGCAACGGTCGACAGGCCGGCAATAGACGCTGCAATTGAAATCATCACTGCGAGTGGATATGCTGTCTCTATTCCGCCATCGCAGCAGTGCTGTGGAGCCATGCATGCACATGCAGGGTATCGGCAGCGTGCTGCGCAACAGAAGAGGATTAACCAGGTTCTCTTTGCCGGCAAAGGCTATGATAGCCTGATCACTCTCAGCAGTGGATGCGGCTCATATCTGGCGGATATGGCCGAACTGGATTGCACTGTGATGGATGCTGGCGCCTTTATCCAGCAAATCGGGGGCATCGGGACTCTTCCTCTCACTGAAATCAGGCGTAAAATCGCCATTTTCCTGCCCTGTACGCTTGCAGCCATGGGGCAGCAGAAGCAGGTGATGGCGCTGTTGCAGGATTTACCCGGTGCTGAACTGATTGAATTACAGGCTATGGGGTGTTGTGGCGGAGCCGGCCTGCACCTCGTAACCCGGCCTCACACTGGAGAGCAGTTGGTGAAACCTCTTATCCATCAGCTGGCTGCTTCACAAGCAACTATCGTGGCGACCACCAATAGCGGCTGTGCGCTGCAGTTGCAGATGGCTGCCAATAAAGCAGGGCTAGGCATCAGTGTGGTACATCCGCTAGAATTGGTTGCACAGCAATTGCAATAATTGGAGAACAGAGATGACGAGAGCCTATTCGCCCTTTGATAAAGTGATCATGCAGATTGATCAGGCCGTGCAGACCGTCTTTGGTCAGCCGAAAGTGACAGAGCGCAGCAACCCTGCGAATGGCATGGATGAAACGGATTTGAGTGATAGCGAACGCGATCACACCGGGCGTTTGATGCGCATCAACCATACCGGTGAAGTCTGTGCCCAGGCGCTGTATCAGGGGCAGGCGCTAACAGCGCATGACCCCTCTGTGAAAACCAGCATGGAACGTTCCGCCATGGAGGAGAATGACCATCTTGACTGGTGCGAGACGCGTATCAGGGAACTCGGAGGACGCACCAGCCTGTTAAATCCATTCTGGTACGCAGGCTCTTTTGCGATCGGAGCACTGGCGGGTATTGCAGGCGACAAGTGGAGTCTTGGTTTTGTCGCAGAGACCGAGCGCCAGGTCGAGGCGCACCTGGAAGAACATCTCTCGGAGGTTCGCCCCGAAGATCAAAAGACCACAGCCATTCTGCAGCAGATGAAAGAGGATGAGATCAACCACGCCACCAAGGCCGTGGAGAAGGGCGGGGTTGAATTGCCGCTCCCGGTCCGCACCGGAATGAAAATCACCGCAAAGGTGATGACCGGCAGTGTCTATTACCTATGAGTATGAACTTTT
>JAYELV010000286.1:0-9709 GCA_034717755.1 Pseudomonadota bacterium
TGTCTGCCGCCTTCTTGTCCGCAGCCTTTTTATCCGCTGCTTTCTTATCAGCTGCTTTCTTATCAGCTGCCTTTTTATCCGCTGCCTTCTTGTCTGCCGTTTTCTTGTCCGCTGCTTTCTTTTTCTCTGCTGCTTTTTTCTTCTCCAACTCCCTTTTTTTCTTCTCATCAGCCTTTTTCTGCTGCTTTTTCTTTTTCTCCTCCTGTGCCTTCTTTGCCTCCAGCTCCTGCTGCTTTTTCTTCTCTGCCTTCTTCTTTTCCAAATCCTTTTTTTGCTTCTCTTCAGCTTTTTTCTTCTCCAGTTCCCTGCGTCGCTGCTCCTCTTTTTGCTTTTCCCGCATTGCTACAATGCGTGGATCCTCGGGCATTCTGAGACCCAGCACATGTTGCCTGGATTTACTCTTGTGAAGCTGCTGCAGTTTCTCCGTGAGCAGAGACTCCTCCACTACAACGAGAACAGCATCCACAGGCAAGGCTTCATTCACCTCGGTATCAGGATCATCCCGGCGCGCCTCATCCTCCAGCTGAGATTCTATTGGCGCTGCAGAGTCCATAAACTTCACTTGCGGTGATACTTTGAAAAGCAGTATCAACGCCAGATGAAAGAGTAATGCCAGGATCAAGGCGTAGGGATTGCGTTTCAGCAGCTCAATCAACGAGGGAACCTCTGTAAATCCATAAGACGGAGCTCCTAACCGCTCCCATCTGAGATAATCGTCATCAATCGAACCTGTTTACCCTTCTCCACACTCTGTTGAAGCGCCTGCAAGAGGCGCAGAACATCGCCGTATTCCACTTTTTTATCACCATAGACCATCAGATCCCTGGATGGATCCTTGATCGTCAGCGCCAGGGTTGCAGCCAGCGCCTCCTCCTCGGAAGGCAGGAACTCGGGTTCTCCATCCTCATTGTAGAGAAAATAGAGGCCGTCACTGGTCACACCAAGGACGATCGGCGGCTGCTCTTCGGCAACACTGCCCGGATCTCCCTGGCTTAGCGGCAATTCGACATCGACATTACGCACCATCATGGGCGCCGCCACCATGAAAATAATCAACAGCACCAGCATCACGTCGATATAGGGAACCACGTTGATTTCAGCAATGGGTTTGTTACTGCGCGCGCGTCTTCTCATGATTACATCTGCCGATGCAGAATATTGGCAAACTCTTCGCTGAAGTCGTCAAAACGCCCCTCCAGACGATACACTTCGTTGCTGTAGCGATTGTAGGCAACAACGGCCGGGATTGCTGCAAACAACCCCATGGCCGTGGCGATCAGCGCCTCGGAGATTCCCGGCGCCACCATGGCCAGACTTGCCTGCTTGACACTCCCTATAGCGTGGAATGAGGTCATGATTCCCCACACAGTGCCAAGAAGTCCGATATAGGGGCTGGTCGAGCCAATCGTTGCCAGCATCGGCAGAAATCGCTCCAGGTTCTCTGTCTCACGATTCATGGCGACCTTCATGGCGCGAATCGAACCTCCCAGAACGGCATCACGCCCGATCTCCGACTGATCCTGCAGCTTGATAAATTCGGTGAATCCGGCAACAAAAACGGCAGCCAAAGGACCATCCCTGTCCTCATCACTATTCTTATAGAGCCGCTCTATATCGGTGCCGCCCCAGAACTTTTTCTCGAAAATTTTCGACAATTTTCTGGCGCGGGATGTTGCTCTGGCGCGATCAATAATAATCCCCCAGGAGATGATGGAGGCAAGAATCAGGACCGCCATCACGACTTGTACCACGGGACTGGCTCCCATGATCAATCCAAAAATATCGATATCACCGGACATTACTTAAAATCTCATATTTAGTTAAAGTATTCCACGCAGAATCGTTGCTGGAATTGCCGTGGGTTTAAAGCTGGAAACGTCCACACAGGCCAGCAATATTTCACCCCGGCACAACAACTCGTCGCCGCGACGCACCTGCTGTTCAAATAGCAGTGACGCCCTGCCTCTTTTTTTGAGTATCAGTGAGACATCCAGCAACTCATCCAGTCGCGCAGGTTGAAGATAGTCAATACAGGCGCGCCGCACGGCAAAAACAACGCCCTGCTGTTTTGCAAGTGTCTGATTATCAAACCCCAGAGTGCGCAGCCATTCACTGCGCGCCCGCTCCATAAAGGCCAGATAATTGGCGTAATAGACCACCCCTCCGGCATCTGTATCTTCGTAATAGACACGCACTTGCCAAGTAAATATCGACAATAGTATTCACCTCATGGCAATGGTCGAGAGCTTGTGACGCACATCAACATAGAAAAACCACGATATTATATACTGTAAATGAAGAGGATAAGAGGCATTTCGGTGATTTCTCAATAACTCCGTGCGGGAAGCAGAATCGGGGTCTGCTTATCAGGGCTGTAATAAAACCGGGATGATTTATTACAGCGTCAGGAGATCTATTCACGCATTCCTGAAGGAGTCTCTCCGACTCTGCAGGATATCAATAAACAGACTGGATTATTGAAAAATCACAACCATATAATCAAAAAACCGTCATCATGGCATTGACAAGTGGTCATAAATAGCGGAGAATCCCGCCTCTTAATTTAGCCTTAACAGGCATTCAGAAGATCTCAGGAGACAATAGTGGCTAACTCAGCACAAGCCCGCAAACGTGTTCGTCAGGCGGAAAAGGCCCACGGCCGTAATGCATCACAACGCAGTATGATGCGCACCCACCTGAAAAAAGTGGTGAACGCCATCGATGCGGGTGACAAAGAGGCCGCACAAGCCGCGTACACAGCTGCTGTACCGGTAATTGACCGCTCGGCAGGCAAGGGATTGATCCATGCCAACAAGGCCGCGCGTCATAAATCACGGCTGAATACACAAATTCAAGCGATGTAACAACATCAGGCTCAAGCCTGGTATTGATTACAAATTCATAGAAAGCCTGCTTCCATGGCATATGGAAGCAGGCTTTTTGCATTTGGTGAAGCGCGCATCACACCATTTTTACGCATAAACTGTAAAATGGTTTCCAGAGATCTTCATCCGGCCATTTTTCATGTCATCGACACAACGCATTAGTAAGCTGCTGCAACTGTGGTCACAAAGAGTTGGAGAATCATTCGATCACGATACCGATATTAGCCGACAGGCACGGGTTGTACTGAATGCAAGCGAGTATGCGCTTCACTACTTCGAGGCGGATCCTGAACGCATGACTCCGCTGTACGAGAGTGGCGCATTGCTGCAGCCAGCGCAGAGCGGAGAGCTTTTTGCATTACTCTCAGAACGTCTTGCAGAAGTCGACAATGAAGAGCAACTACTGCGGCAACTGCGCCTGTTTCGCCAGCAGCAGATGGTACGCATCATCTGGCGTGATCTAACCCAAAATGCCGACCTTGATGAAACCCTTGAGTCCCTGAGCTCCCTGGCCGATGCATCGATACAGCTCGCACTGCAGTATCTCTATCAGCAGCAGTTGCAGCAACTGGGCACTCCGCGTGATGCTGAGGGCAACGCCCAGCAGCTTGTTGTCATCGCCATGGGAAAGCTCGGCGCCCGCGAACTCAATCTCTCATCCGACATCGACCTGATCTACTGCTTCCCCTGTGCGGGAGAGACAGACGGCAGGCGCACCCTCTCCAACGAGGAGTTTTTCACGCGCCTGTGCCAAAAACTGACCAAAGCACTCAACTCGCGCACGACTGACGGCTTTGTATTTCGGGTTGATACACGCCTGCGCCCCTTTGGCCAGTCCGGGCCACTGGCGCCGAATTTCGATTTCATGGAGAACTATTACCAGTCGCAAGCACGGGAGTGGGAACGCTACGCCATGATCAAGGCGCGCATCGTCGCCGGAGACAAGCATGCCGGGGCTTCATTGTTGAAAATGCTGCGTCCCTTTGTCTATCGACGCTATCTCGACTATGGCGCTATTGATTCGCTGCGCAAACTCAAGCGACTCATCAATGATGACATGCTGCGCAAGGGAATGAGTAATAACATCAAACTTGGACCCGGTGGTATTCGTGAGATTGAATTTATTGGACAGACATTTCAGTTGATCCGCGGTGGACGGGACAGCGAGTTGCAGATTACTCCGATACAGGAGGTACTGGAGATCCTGGCTGAGAAAAATATTGTTGCACAAACAACAGCCAGCGAACTCATCGATGCCTATCGTTTTCTGCGTCTTGTCGAAAACCGCATTCAGGCATGGCGTGATGAACAGAGCCATCAGATGCCGGAAGATGAAGAGGGACTTGAGCGCATTGCGCTCACCATGGGGTATGCATCTGCAGATAGCTTTTCGAAAGAGTTGACGCGGCATCGCGCCAGTGTACAACACCATTTCGAGCAGCTCTTCAAAAACACGCAGCAACAACTCTCGCCGCTGGAAGCAGTATGGAACAACCCGTCGCATCAACAGCAGCAACTTGTCGACGCCGGCTTCAAGGATAGTGAAAAAGCCACAAAACTGATACAGGGTCTGCAGCAGAGTCATGCGTTGCAGAGCGCCGGAAAACGGGGCCGCCAGTTACTCGATATGCTGATGCCACGCCTGCTGGAAATGACAGCGAAGCTTGACAACCCCGAGGAGACACTGCAGCGTCTCGCTACAGTGATTGCGGCCATTGCACGTCGCACCACCTATCTCGAACTGCTGTATGAAAACGACAGTGCGCTGAAGCAACTCATCAGCCTGCTCAGCGCCAGCCCGTGGTTCATGCAGTGGATCGTACGCCAGCCACTGCTGCTTGATCAACTCATCGATCACCGGCTCCTCTATCAACCACTAAGCCGTACAGCGCTAAGCGATGAACTTAGCAGCATGCTGCAACGCGTCGTGGGTGACCTGGAGCAGGAAATGGAGATGCTGCGCCATTTCATTGCCAGCAACCGTCTGCGCGTTGCTGCAGCAGACATCTCCAATATAACGCCTCTGATGGTGGTCAGCGATTATCTCTCCGCAATAGCCGCCGTAATACTCGATGCAGCACTGAAGATCGCATGGCGCGACCTCACTGCACGACATGGCTCACCACAGGGAACAACTGCAGACACCATGGGGTTTGCCATTATCGGCTATGGAAAACTTGGCGGCCTCGAGCTTGGATATGGATCGGATCTGGATTTGCTGTTTTTGCACAATGCGGCAATGAACAGCGTCACCAATGGTAACAAACCGATTGCAGCTGAAAACTTTTATGCACGCATGGCGCAACGTCTGATCCATCTTTTGACAGCCGCCACCCCTTCCGGCAGAGCCTATGAAATCGATATGCGGTTGCGCCCCAATGGCGCCTCGGGTCTACTGGTGAGCAGCCTCAGGGCTTTTGAAACATATCAATACCAGCAAGCCTGGATATGGGAACAGCAGGCACTGGTGCGCAGCCGTGCAGTGAGCGGCGATCAGGCGGTGATATGCGCATTTCATGTAATCCGCAGGCAGGCGATCAGCAAACGACGTGATAGGGAATCTCTGCGCACTGAAGTGGTTAAAATGCGATCAAAGATGCGCGATGCACTCGATAAAAGCAGCAGCGAGGTTTTTGACCTCAAGCAGGGCAAAGGCGGCATCACCGACATTGAGTTTCTGGTGCAGTATCTGATTTTGCGCGAAGCGAACAGTCATCCTGCCCTGTGTGAATTCAGCGACAATATTCGTTTACTGCAGTCACTGGAGGACGAGAAATTGATCGAACCCGATTGCAGAGAACAACTATCTGAAATTTACAAGCGGCTGCGTACAGCGCTTCACCGCCTCTCACTTCAGGAGAAACCGGGGCTCGTTACTGCGGATGAATTAAGTGTGGAGCGCAACTTTGTTATTGAGACATGGAAAAAGATAGTGCTGAGTAGCGAGGACTGAGTTGTGAGTTCTTTGTCGTCATGGAGTTGAAAATCACTTATCATTCTCTACCTTGAAACCAACACTGCAACAGAACTGATTGAACATCAGGATTAATATGCGCCAAATCTGGTTTACTCGTCTGCTCTTTACGACCTCCCTGCTGGCATTTATATTAATACTCACAGGATCCTATCTGCGCCTGAGCGATGCCGGACTTGCTTGTCCTGACGTCCCCACCTGCGATGGCCGCTTATTTCCAGCTGACGACGATATCCAGGCGTGGAGCACGATGATTCACCGCTATCTGGCAGTCGTGTTCAGTCTATTGGTGGTATCAGTTGCCATCATCGCGGAACGCATGAAATCCGGCCCCAGATACTCCTGGCAACTACGCCTGGTGCTGTTGCTGACACTATTGCAGGGATGGCTGGGCTATCTGAGCATTAGCATGTTACTGCATCCCGCTGTCGTCACGCTTCACCTGTTAACTGCGATGCTGATCCTGTCACTGTTATGGTCGGTATACCTGAATGCTGCTTCAAAAGGAGCCATCTATAGCGAACGCCTTCCGCGGATCAACCTCCGCCCCTGGATTATCATCGCTTTTTTACTCGTTTGTGTGCAAATCCTGCTTGGCGGATTCACCAGCAGCAACTATGCATCACTGGCATGCCCTGATCTGCCCACCTGTCAACAGCAGTGGCTGCCTGAAATGGATTTTACAGGTATCTATCAACTTCTCAGCGGGGAAACCATCGACTATCAGAGCAGCCAGTTGAACAACCAGCAGAGTATCAGCGTACATCTTGCACACAGGTATGGCGCTGTAATCACCGCTGTTTATATTCTGTTTCTCTCTTTTCTGGCAACTAGAAAAAGCACTGCCATCTATCGGGGCGCCGGCCTGTGGCTGGCTTTTATCCTGATACTGCAGATGCAATTGGGGGTCGCCAATATTCTGTTACTGCTGCCTTTGCCAGTCGCCCTGGGGCACACTGCCGGAGCTGCCCTGCTGCTACTCTCCCTGGTCTACCTTCATCATCTCACCAGGCACAGCAAGGTCAGTATTTACACGCATTGATCAGCAAGAGTAAATGTAGAGAGATGCTCACCACGAAGCACACGAAGAGCACGAAGGTTTTGTAATATCTCAATAACCCCGTGCATTGAATACATTTTGTTAAAATAGCTGTCATTGCGAGGAGCTGAAAGCGACGCGGCAATCTGGTAAGGAGATTGCCGCGGTCGCTTAGGCTCCCTCGCAATGACGGCAGTCACACGGGCTTTTTGAGAAGTTACAAGGTTTTTCTGTAACCACTTGATCTTTCCGAGTCTTCGTGTGCTTCGTGGTAAAAGTTTTTCAAGATATTGACTCCTTATTCATTCATTGAGAATTGCTACATATTGATTAATCAAATTGTCGTTGCCTGGCGCTTGGCATATACTTCCCCAAGTTCAAATAAAGTCGGGTCAGGCCGGCTCACTTTAATGACTCGGGCTTAGAGATGAGACTCATCATTGTATCCGGACTTTCAGGGTCGGGAAAAACCGTAGCACTGCATGCACTTGAAGATGCCGGCCTCTACTGCATCGACAATCTGCCGATACCGATGCTGCAAACAGTCGTCACCGAACTGCTGGAAAACAGCGACATCTATCAACAGGATATTGCTATCGGCATAGACGCCCGCACCACTTCAGAAAACCTGCGGGCGCTTCCGGAAAAAATTGAAGAGCTGCGGGCCGACGGGATATCATGCACTATCCTGTTTCTCGAAGCTGATCAGCGTGTGCTGCTGCAACGCTTTAGTGAAACCCGCCGTCGCCACCCTCTGACAAAAGAGAGCCACTCACTCAGCGAGGCTATCATCGAGGAGCACACCAGACTGCAACCGGTGCGTGAAGCCGCAGACATTCTGCTCGATACAACCCGCCTGAATCTGCATGAACTCAGAAGCATGATTAGTCTGAAAATTGCCGGTGACTCCGCTGAGATGCAGATCCATCTGCAGTCATTCGGCTTTAAGTATGGCCTTCCACAGGACGCCGCACTTGTTTTTGACGCCCGCTTTCTACCAAACCCCTACTGGAATACCGAACTGCGCCCGCTGACGGGCAAGGACCCTGCAGTGCATCGCTTTCTCTCCTCGAATAACCACGCCAGGGAGCTACAACACAAAATCACTGATCTGCTGCAGTCATGGATACCGAGCTATCAGGAAGAGGGGCGCGCCTATTTGACGATTGCAATCGGCTGTACCGGCGGTCAGCACCGCTCGGTCTATCTTGTTGAAGTGATTGGCGATCAACTGAAGCAGCTCGGGTACAATCCGGTGATCCAGCATCGTGAACTGGGGGAGTGATCGATGAGCACAGCTCTTCTGCTGGTGACACACGCCCCGCTGGGAAATGCATTGCTGCAAGTGGCGGCACACATACTCGGTGCTGCACCGGACTTCCTGAAAGTCCTGGACATTTCGCCTTCTGCCGAACAGGAGACCATTATTGACGATGGCCTGTTGCTGCTCAGGCAGCTGGATCAACATGAGGGAATCGTCATTCTCAGCGACTGCAAAGGCTCAACACCGGGCAACATTGCCGAGCAGCTTCACTTGACCGCTTTCAACAGCAGTCTCGTCTATGGCCTCAACCTGCCGATGCTGTTGCGGGCAGTCAACTACTGCGAACAATCTCACCACGCCGTTGCAACCGCTGCAGTCGCCGGAGGAAGAAAAAGCATCATCGAGTCAGAAATACGCCATGATTGAAAAACAGATCACCATCATCAATAAACTTGGTCTGCATGCACGCGCCGCCGCTAAACTCGTGGCGACTGCAAGCGGCTATCAAAGTGAGATTCATCTCGAGAAAAACGGGCAACGCGTCAATGGAAAAAGCATCATGGGGGTGATGATGCTGGCTGCAGGCAAAGAGAGCGTGATTACACTTCAGGCGCAGGGAGTTGATGACATGGCGGCACTGGATGCCCTCGAAGCACTCATCAACGACCGTTTTTGCGAAGCAGAATAATGGCCGGAAAATTTTCACGAATACATTGAATAAAACACCATATCTGTTTATAATTACGAGCAAATTATAATTTATTATTAGTCTAAGGGTATCAGCCAATGTCAAGGCGAATCACACAACTTCTGACAATTCTGCTTGTCTCCACCACCACCATTACTATCGCTGAAGCCGATTACTGGGACGCAGGATCCTGGGTTGACACCGGCGATGCCCGTATGCGCCACCGCATGCAATTCTTGGGGGACAACAACCTCATCAAGGCGCCGCTGACAACCTGGCCTCTGAATACGGTTGATGTCTACACCAGCATGCCGACCCACGCGATCGATCCCGACCGCCTCTCTCCACACCTGGGCGCACTCTACCTCGACTCCCGGGAACTACTCAAATCAGGCCTCGAGATCGGCCTGTCGCCGATCAAGGTCAATATCTCGGGAACAACGGAAAGCTACCCGACCAGGGGATTCGACGATGCTCCGCGTGACAAAGCCACCGGCTATGTCGATGGAACCTATACCGGGAAATATGCGACCGGACGCCTGAAACTGTGGGGCGTCTACTCTGATGACGACAGATATAAGTTACGCGATGTTATCCCCGCATATATGGGCAAAACTGACGAGTTCCGCTACGACGAATCCTATCTCTCTGTTCCACTCGGCAACTGGGTCATCACTCCCGGAGCACAAACACGCTGGTGGGGCCCCGGCTGGGACGGATCGCTGATCATGTCGAACAATGCCAGGGCGCTCCCTGGAATCAGCCTGCAACGCCAGAGTTCGAGGCCTTTCGAAACCCCGTGGCTCTCGTGGATCGGCCCCTGGAGTTTCAACATCTTTCACGCCCAGCTGGAAGAAGA
>JAYELV010000287.1:0-2542 GCA_034717755.1 Pseudomonadota bacterium
ATTGCGAGCGGAGCGCGGTAATCTCAAGCAGATTGCCGCGGTCGCTTAGGCTCCCTCGCAATGACAGGATTCACACGGGGTTATTGAGAAGTTACTCTGTTCATTGTCAACCTCATTGAAATAATCAATCCATACGCTGGAATCAACTAAAATCATGATGATATGGTTCTCATGTCATCCAGGTCACCGGTCCATCTAAGCTGACCGTGAAAAGCGTCACAGTTTTTGCGAAAAGAAAAAGCCGCAAAAATCGCGCCCCTTTTTACGTCAGCTGAAGCAGGCGTTAGGCTGCTTGACAGTGTTGCGCAACATGCTACACTTGATGAATGATCAAATCCTTCAAGCACAAAGGCATAGAAAAACTCTATACCTCTGGCAGTACAAAAGGCATCCAGGTTAAACATGCCAAAAAGCTGCGTATGCAGCTAGTCGCCCTTGATACTGCCCATCACATTGAAGACCTTGATATCCCAGGCTATCGATTACACCAGCTCAAAGGCAGTCGCAAAGGTTTATGGTCTATTACTGTAAATGCAAACTGGCGAATCACCTTTGAATTCTCCGATGGCAATGTTTATATCATCAACGATGAGGATTATCACTAATGGCTATGCACAACCCTCCACATCCCGGCGAGTTTATTCAAGCTACATATATGGAGCCTTTTGATTTAAGTTGCCGCTATTTAGCTGCCAAACTCAATGTGGCTGCATCTACCCTTAATAGGGTGTTAAAAATGCAAAGTGGTATTAGCCCTGAAATGGCCCTTCGCCTTTCCAAGTCCATAGGTCGCAGCCCTGAAAGTTGGTTGGCTATGCAAGATGCATATGATCTATGGCAGGCAAAAAAGCGAGTCAAACTTGGTAGTGTCCACAAGGTTAATATAAGCGCCGCAAACGAAATTTAACTCGGATGCTCCGCTTCCCAGTGAATTGTGGCGTTAGCCGAAATAGAGGCAACAGATGAAACCAGGAAAAAACGATATACCCATAAAGGTGAAAATTTCCGGGCTGCAACTGGAAGAATTACAGAGACATACGTTGCACATGATAGAAGCCTTTGGCCTCGACACAAAAGTAGAAAATTACAAAGGCGTAAGACCAATTTCGTTTTACAGTTGGGATTTGGATTGTATTCTCGATGTTCTCGACATGGTGCTTAACGATGAAAATGAATATCCGGATAAAAAGGATGAAGGATACATAAAATTAAATGAATTACGTGTTCATCTCAAGAATGAATATAAAGAGACATATGACCGGTGAAAAATCGGCTAACAATTTGCTGCTATACAAACTCGGTTCCTCAGCCGAAAAATTAGGGGGTTAAATACATGCACAGAAATATTGAAGAGTTAACTTCTGAGTTAATCAGATTGCCAAAGAGAGAGAGGTTAGAAATAGTCAGGTTTCTTCTTTTCCTGGATAATCACTCATCGGACTCCAGTGATGTCAGTTCGGCATGGGAGGATGAAATCACTAACAGAGTCCAAGCTGTTGAAGATGGTGCAGCAATAGGTATTGATTATGATAACGCTTTAAGAACAATCGAGAGCCGCTTTGCATCATGAAGAAAGTAATGCTTCAGCAAGCATATGAAGAACTTAATGATGCAGTGGCTGCAAATGATCCGCGACCATGTTATTACATCTTTCAAATCGAGCGGGATGACCTCGAAGAGCCGCCTTTTGGGCAGGGAAAGATGCACCAGCTGTTTGGAGCGGATATGGATGACTGATCGATGAGTTGCATCAAGCGCTGGCGGCCTGAACAGGTTTGTACTAGAATACAAATAGTCCACATATATTTGAGGTAATAGACCAATGCCCCAGTTGCACTGTTATGTTCATGAAGATCTCGCGGACAAATTGCAGCAAAAAGCTCGGCAGGCTCACCTCTCAGTCTCCAAATACCTTGCCTTGCTAATCGAAAAAGAGGTCGAAACCAAGTGGCCGGATGGCTACTTCGAGTTGTTTGGCGGCTGGCAGGGCGAACCTCTGGAGCGTGCTGGCCAGGGTCAGTATGAATCTCGCCCGGGCCTGGAGTGATGTATTTGCTGGATACCAATGTCTGCATTCATCTGTTGAATCAGAGACGCCCGGGCATACAGCAACATTTTCAGCAGTGCTCACCCGGTGAGATAGCACTGTGCAGTATCGTCAAAGCCGAACTGCTATACGGTGCTCGCCACAGCCAGCGGGTTGAGGCAAATCTGCAACTGCTGACCAGGTTCTTTGCACCGCTTGTCAGCCTGCCATTCGATGACCGCAGCGCCGAAGAGGCCGGTTTGATCCGCGCCGATCTTGCAGGCCAGGGAAGTCCCATCGGCCCCAATGACCTGCTGATCGCAGCAACAGCCCGCGCACATGATGCCGTACTGATCACTCACAACAGCGGCGAGTTTGCGCGTGTGACAGGGTTGAGGATGGAGGATTGGGAGGCGTGATTGTAGTTGTTTGGTATGGATTGATTGATGAATAGAGGGAAATTGCGAGGAGTGGAACGACGCGGCAATCTGCTTGAGATTGCCGCGGTCGCTTAGG
>JAYELV010000287.1:2642-5299 GCA_034717755.1 Pseudomonadota bacterium
CAAATTCCACAGTTCATCTGCAGGCTGATTCAGTCGAGTGCAGCCGTGATGATCGCCTCCTGTTCGAGAACCTCTCTGTCGAAGTATCCGGCGGTGAGGCGCTGATCCTGGAGGGACGCAACGGCACCGGCAAGACCACGCTGCTGCGCATATTGTGCGGGTTGCGCCGTGCGGACGAGGGCGAGGTGCGCTGGAGCGGCGTTTCCATCGAGGAGTGCGCCGTCGATTTTCATCGTCACATGGTCTATGTGGGGCATCTCGACGGCATCAAGCGCGAGTTGACTGCACAGGAGAATCTGCGGGTGCTGCAGACGCTCAGCGGCAGGGGAAGATACAGTGTCGAAGAGGCGCTGGAAGCCGTTAAACTGGGTGGTTTCGAGGATATCCCGGTGCATTTTCTCTCTGCGGGGCAGAAACGCCGCGCTGCGCTGGCGCGTTTGCTGGTGACCGATGCGCGCTTGTGGGTACTGGATGAGCCTTTCACCTCGCTGGATGTGCATGGCATCGAGCTGGTTGAGAGCCTTATGGATAATCATTTGTCCGCAGCCGGCGCCCTGGTGATGACATCCCACCACCAGGTCAATCTCTCTGCAGGCGTCATCAAACGCCTGAATCTCTCGGAGGGGTAAGCGATGTCTGTGTGGCAAGCATTTATTGAGCTGTTAAAACGGGATTTGCGCCTGGCGATGCGCCGCCGCGCCGAGATTGCCAATCCGCTGCTGTTTTTTGTGATGGTGATCGTGCTGTTCCCGCTGGGTGTTGGCGCAGAACCAAATCTGCTGGAGCGCATGTCTGCCGGCGTCGTATGGGTGGCTGCATTGCTGGCAGCGTTGTTGACGCTGGACAGCATTTTTCGCTCGGATTTTGAGGACGGCACCCTCGAACAGCTGCTGCTCAGCGCGCAGCCGCTCTCGGTCATGGTGCTGGCAAAGGTGGTAGCACACTGGCTGGTGACCGGTTTGCCGCTGTTACTGGTTGCACCGCTGCTGGCGATGCTGCTGGGGATGAAATCCGAGGCTATGGGTACCTTGATGCTTTCACTGCTGCTGGGCACGCCCGTTTTGAGCCTCATCGGCGCCATTGGTGTGGCATTAACAGTAGGACTGCGCCGCGCCGGTGTGATATTGTCGCTGCTGGTTTTACCGCTGTATGTGCCGGTATTGATCTTCGGCGCTGCTGCGGTGGATGCTGCGGCTTCAGGGCTGCCGGTATCCGGACAGCTTTATATTCTTGCAGCATTCCTGGTGTTGGCGCTTTCGCTGGCGCCGGTGGCGGCTGCTTCTGCTTTACGCATCAGTCTGAGTTGATATGAATAGTTTCATGAAATGGATTCACAAGTGGGGTTCTCCGCCCTGGTTCTACCGGGTCAGCGGCATGATGCTGCCGTGGTTGACCGGGCTGTTCGTCATCACCCTGGTTTATGGCCTCTATGCCGGCCTGGTGCTGGCCCCCGCGGATTACCAGCAGGGGGAAAGTTTCCGCATTATCTATGTGCATGTGCCGGCGGCCTGGATGGGCATGTTCGTCTATATGGTGATGGCCTTTGCTGCGGTGGTGCACCTGGTGTGGCGCATAAAAATTGCAGACGTGGTGCTTATCAGCAGTGCTCCGATTGGTGCTGCATTTGCATTTATCGCGCTGGTCACCGGTTCACTGTGGGGCAAGCCGATGTGGGGCACCTGGTGGACCTGGGATGCGCGTCTCACCTCGGAGCTGTTGCTGCTGTTCATCTACCTGGGGATTATTGCGCTGCATTCAGCGGTAGAGGACAGGCAGAGCGCAGGCCGTGCAACCGCAGTGCTGACACTGGTCGGCGTGGTCAATATACCCATTATTCACTACTCGGTAGTGTGGTGGAATACGCTGCACCAGGGAACGACGGTGATGAGGCTGGATGGCCCGGCTATCGCTGCGGAGATGTTATGGCCGCTGTTATCAATGGCAGTCGCGTTCAAGCTCTATTACGTTATTGTGATGATGCTGAGCGCGCGTGGTGAAATTCTGGCGCGTGAGAGAAAAAGTCGCTGGGTGCGTGAACTGGTTGGTGGTGAGTGATGTCTGAGTTTTTTCACATGGGCGGTTATGCCCTGTATGTCTGGGGATCCGTTGGCGTGACCGCGGTGGTGATGATTGCTATTGCAGCGGCTGCGATCCTCAGGCACAGACGCGAATTATGTCGTATTTCACGTCGTTTGAGACGAGAGAGGAAAATGTATGAATCCCAAGCGTAAACAAAGATTGATCCTGATCTCGGCCATGGTGATCGGGGTTGGCGTGGCAGTCAGCCTGATTTTACTGGCATTGAACGAGAATATTAATCACTTCTTTGATCCGACCCAGGTGGTTGCAGGCGAGGCGCCGCAGAATCACACTTTCCGCATCGGCGGCATGGTGGTCGAAGGCAGCGTGGTGAAGCGTGGAGCAGGTAATGAGTTACACACCCGTTTTGATTTGACTGACTACAAGGAGACGGTCGCGGTCACCTATGACGGCATCCTTCCAGACCTGTTTCGCGAAAAGCAGGGAATCGTTGCACTGGGTAAGTTACAAGACAACGTCTTCGTCGCCGAAGAGGTGCTTGCCAAGCATGACGAAAATTATATGCCTCCTGAAGTGACGGCATCGCTGAAAAAAGATCCGCCGCAAGCGGCGAATTA
>JAYELV010000287.1:5399-9685 GCA_034717755.1 Pseudomonadota bacterium
TTGCACTGGGTAAGTTACAAGACAACGTCTTCGTCGCCGAAGAGGTGCTTGCCAAGCATGACGAAAATTATATGCCTCCTGAAGTGACGGCATCGCTGAAAAAAGATCCGCCGCAAGCGGCGAATTAATTCCGTAGGGCGTAATAAGCGATAGTGCATTTCGCCAGTCATGCGGCGCAATGCCCGTTGGTTATTGCGCCTTGCAGTCTGTAACCGAAATTGATACATCACGGGTAGATTATGATACCGGAAATTGGACATATCGCACTGATTCTTGCCCTCGGCATTGCCTTGATCCAGGCATTTTTTCCACTCGCGGGCGCACAGCTTGGAATCACCTCCTGGATGCGTGTCGCGCGCCCGGCCGCTAACCTGCAAATGCTCTTCATGCTGATCGCATTCGGCAGCCTGATGTACGCATTTATCGATTTTGATTTCTCTGTGAAATATGTCGCCAACCACTCAAACAGCAAACTGCCGCTGTTGTACCGCATCAGCGCCGTGTGGGGCGGCCACGAAGGGTCGCTGCTGTTGTGGGCGTCTATTCTCGCCGTATGGGGTTTTGCAGTAAGTCTGTTCTCGCGCAGTATCCCTGATGAAATGGTGGCGCGGGTGTTGGGCGTTCTCGGCCTGGTCAGTATTGGTTTCATGTCGTTCACGCTGTTGACTTCAAATCCATTCGAACGTATCCCCATGCAGGCCGACGGGGCCGACCTCAACCCGCTTCTACAAGACTTTGGCCTTGCGATCCATCCGCCGATGCTTTACATGGGCTATGTCGGTCTGGTGGTGCCTTTTGCTTTCGCCATTGCCGCCATGCTGGGTGGTCGGCTGGATGCCGCATGGGCGCGCTGGTCGCGCCCCTGGACTAATATCGCCTGGTTGTTTTTGACTATCGGCATCTCGCTGGGCAGCTGGTGGGCCTATTACGAACTTGGCTGGGGTGGCTGGTGGTTCTGGGATCCGGTCGAGAACGCCTCCTTCATGCCGTGGCTGGTGGCGACTGCGCTGATGCATTCGCTGGCCGTGACCGAGAAACGCGGCGCATTCAAGGCGTGGACCGTGCTGCTGGCGATCTTTGCCTTCTCACTGAGCCTGCTGGGGACATTCCTGGTGCGCTCCGGCGTGTTGACCTCGGTGCATGCTTTTGCCTCGGATCCGGAACGCGGGGTCTTTATCCTTGCCTTCCTGGCTATTGTCGTCGGCGGCTCGCTGGCGCTGTTTGCTGCCCGCGGCAGGAGTATTCGCAGTTATGTCTCCTTCAATCTGTTGTCGCGGGAGAGCGCCCTGCTGCTGAATAATGTGCTGCTGGTGGTTGTCACCTTCATGGTGCTGCTCGGAACTGTCTATCCGATCATTCACAATGCATTCGGCTGGGGTAATCTCTCCGTCGGAAAACCCTACTTCGATCTCTTTTTTGTTATTCTGACAGTGCCTCTGGCTATCGCGCTGGGTGCAGGGCAACTGCTGCGCTGGAAGAGGGACAGCGTGACAAATCTGTTCTCGAAGGTGCGTACTGCACTGATCATTAGCATTCTTGCCGGAGTCAGCGCGGCTGCACTGTTGATGCCGAAATTTTCACTCAGCGCTGCGCTGGGTATCGGTATCGGTGTATGGATCGTCTGCACCACCGGCAAGTCGATTCGAGAACAGCTGGCCAGCCGCTCTTTCGCAGCAATCCCGCGTGGATTCTGGGGCATGACCTTCGGACATATCGGCGTTGCCTTCTTTGCCGTAGGGATTACGCTGACATCGGTCTACAGCATCGAGAAAGATATTCGCCTGGCGCCCGGGGAGAGCTATGAACTGGGCGGTTTTAACTTTGCTTTTGATAAGGTCAATGAGATTACAGGACCGAATTACAGCGGCAGTCGCGGCTCGATCACTATCACCAGAGATGGATTCGAAACCGTTCTTCATCCGGAAAAACGCACCTATTTTTCCAGCAGCATGCCGATGACAGAGGCCGGTATCGATGCCGGCTTTACGCGTGATCTGTTTGTCGCTCTGGGCGAACCGCTGGGTGACGGAGCCTGGGCTGTGCGTCTGTATCACAAACCGTTTATTCGCTGGATCTGGCTGGGAACCATTATCATGGCGCTGGGTGGTTTTCTGGCAGCGACAGACAAGCGTTATCTGCGCATGGCCAGCCGTGCACGCCGGCAATCCCGGCAGACGCCAGTCACTGCAGGAGCAACTGCATGAAGTCGCTGCGTTATCTGATACCGCTGCTGATTTTTGCAGCACTGTTGGCGCTGATGTTGAAGGGCCTGGGCCAGGATCCCAAAGAGGTGCCTTCACCGCTGGTTGGCAAGCCGGCGCCGGCATTTACCGCTCAACAGCTGCATGTTCCCGAGAAACAGTTTTCTGCGAGTGACCTGAAGGGCAACGTATGGATGCTGAATGTATGGGCATCCTGGTGCTTCTCCTGCCGCGCAGAACATGAACTGGTGACGCGCATGGCCAGGGAGCATGGCATTACCGTGGTTGGTCTCAACTATAAAGACGAACCCGCCGATGCCAAAGCCTGGCTGCGTCAGTTTGGCAATCCCTACGTTACCAGTGTCATGGATCAAGCAGGGGATATTGGCATCGAATACGGGGTCTACGGGGTTCCGGAGTCCTTTATTATTGATAAATCAGGGGTGATACGCCGCAAGGTGATCGGTCCGATCAATGATAGTCCTGATGAGAAACCACAGAATAGCGTCGAGCAACTGCTCGCATTCATGAGCAAGCTGGAGACTGAGTGATGTATAGACTCGCCTATCAATTGCCGCTGTTGCTGCTGGTGTTATTGTCAGCGCCGCTGTATGCCGTGTTTGAAACCTATACTTTCGAGACGCCTGAGCAGGAGCGGATATACAAAAAATTGACCGAGGAGTTGCGCTGTCTGGTGTGTCAGAACCAGAATATTGCCGGCTCCAATGCCGAATTGGCGCAGGATTTGCGCAAAAAGGCCTATGAACAGGTCAAACAGGGCAAGAGTGAAAATGAAGTGAAGACGTGGATGGTCGATCGTTATGGCGACTTTGTCCTTTACAGTCCGCCTGTCAA
This sequence comes from Pseudomonadota bacterium, assembly GCA_034717755.1. Classification (GTDB taxonomy): domain Bacteria; phylum Pseudomonadota; class Gammaproteobacteria; order Chromatiales; family Chromatiaceae; genus Sva-25. Next base: position 8,456 of record JAYELV010000287.1, read on the forward strand.
GGGCACCACGATGTTTTTGTGGGCAGGTCCGCTGATCTTTCTGCTGATTGCTTTCGTGGTGCTGTGGCGCATCGGCCGGGCGCGGCGCAAACAGACATCCGAAACACAGCCTGTCGATGAGCACAGCCTCGAGCAGGCGCGTCATATGTTGGAGAACAAAGAGTCATGACAATATTCTGGATCATCACCGCCAGCATGCTGTTGGCGGCACTGGCTGGACTCGCCTGGCCACTACTGAGAAAACCGGCTGGCGTCGGGATTGACCGCAACCAGCAAAATATTGCTATTGCCAGAGAGCGTCTGAGTGCACTTGAAGCCGATAACAAGGCGGCTGAAATCTCTGACGAAGAGTATCAGCAGGTCAAGACCGAGGTGGAGAAGACCCTGGCCGACGAGTTGCAGAGTGAGGGAGCGGAACAGAAATCCTCTGCCACCGCCGGTGCTCTGGGTGTGGCGGCGATCGGCGTGTTACTGCCTGTTTTGACGCTGGGGCTCTACTTCGCCATCGGTTCACCGCAACTGATCAACGGCGCAACGGCGCAGCAGTCGGCAGACAGTGGCCATGATGGCGCAGGGCAGCAGTCTGTCGAGCAGATGGTGCAGAGCCTGGCTGAGCGCCTCAAGCAGGAACCGGAAAATGCCGAGGGGTGGTTTTTATTGGGCCGCAGCCTCATGAGCATGGGTAAATACGGTGATGCGGCCAAGGCGTTCGAGGTTGTCGACAAGCTGCAGCCGGACAATCCACCTGTGATGCTGGCGCTCGCCAATGCCGTCGCCATGGCGCAGAATGGGAAAATCGGCGGCAGGCCGGAGCAACTTGTCAACAGGGCGCTGGAGCTGGACCCGACCAGCACCACGGCGCTGTGGCTGGCCGGCATTGCTGCAGAAGAGCGCGGCGACTACAAGCTGGCGCTGGTGCACTGGGGTAAAGCCGAGCCCACTTTGAAGCCTGCGGATCAGCAGGAGCTGCGTGCCAGAATGCAGGCGGCGGCGACCAAAGCCGGCGTCAAGCTGGAGTTTGCACAGCCGCAGGTTCAGCCAGCGCCACTGCCGCGGATAGCCTCGCAACCGCAACCACAGGCGCAACCTCAACCGCAACCACAGTCTCAAGCGCCGGGTACGGCGGCAATCAAGGTCAGGGTATCGCTGGATCCTGCGCTGGCTGGCAAACTCTCGCCCGAAGATACGGTTTTTGTTTTTGCCAAGGCTGTCAATGGACCACCGATGCCG
>JAYELV010000288.1:0-9678 GCA_034717755.1 Pseudomonadota bacterium
GCGGTCAGCCGGTAAATGCTCCTGCAATACCGGCACTTCTGCCGTCCATGGCGGTCGGAAGACCGCTCCTGCACAATGATGCTGCACCAGACGTAGGAGTGGTCGTCTGACCACGATAAAAAAATGCAACAGCATTTTCTCACATACACGGGATTATTGAGAAGTAACATATCAGAAACATGTCCGAGAATAGAAGGCCTGCTGCAGAAATTCCCTCTTGGCCGGATTCCCCATCCCTTCTGGGTTTGCGCGAAAAATCGATTGTGTCGATTTTTCGTAAAATAGAGCTGCTATTCGCCTGAAAATATGAAAAGAAAACGACATAACAAACAGAAGAGCCGGGGACGTAAAACCCCGCACGATCTGTCACTCGAACAGCTTGAAAAGCGGGCTTTGCAGCGCGTTGAATCCGGGCACTTCAAGATTGCTATCGCCGATCTGAAGGAGCTGCTGAAGCGTGAACGTCGCGCTGAATGGCTGGAGGCATTGGCAACCGCCTATACCGGCCGCGCTGCCGAGCTGGCAGGCAAAGGAATGCTCAAGGAGGCGCTGACCATATGGCGCAACCGCACTGAAATCTGCGGCAAGCCGATAAATGATCCGGGTTACCTGGAACTGCTGTTAGCCAATGATGATTTGACAGGGGCAACAGAGTGGCTGCAGCAGGAGTTGCCAGCTCTGCAGCAGGACAAAAATGCGCTGCATGCAGTTCGCTGTGTGTGTGCGGCCCGCGCCCTCGGCGGCATGCAGGGTCTGGTCGAAGCCTGGCCGGCGGATGACCAGCTACGCAAGGATTTGCCAGCTGCGCAACGTGCTTTGGACGCCTACTGCAGCGGTGATGACGGCGCACTCGAGACAGCGCTCAAATCACTTCCTTTTCGCTCCCCTTTTCGTGAACTGAAGAGCATCTTCAAGGTATTGCTGCTATTGCCGGATGCGTCTCGAGCGGCTGTTGAGCCGCTGCAAAAAATCAGTGCGGACTCCCCCTTCTACCCGCTGGCGCTGGGAGTGCGCAATGCACTCTCCACAACCCCGGGATCTGCTGCAGGAGGATTCCCCGCAAACAGGCTGTTGGCTGACTTCAACCACTCCCTTCAGGGCTGGAGCAGTGAAACAGCAGCTGCCGCCAATGAGCTGCCGCATCAGCAAAAAAGAGCTAACAGTGTACAACTGATGCGAATACTGCATAAGCATCGGCAGGCGTTTGGCCAGGATTTTGCAAAAGAGGCGGCAATGCGGTTGGCGATTCATGCCGAGCCGGATTGCTATCGCGCTGTAGTCGATGAATATTTCAAGACATTCGATATTATGGATACTTTCGAACGTGGCCGCTGTATGGCGCTTACCTATGAAAATGACATGGATATGTCGAATGAGGTTGTCGATCAGTGGGGTGATGCTTTGCACAGTGTCGATCTCATGCAGACTGGTTCGGCGGATGATAAATCCCTTGCCAAGGCGTTGATTCTGCGCAGAATGGCTGAAGAGATATGGAAATGCATGCGCTATCGAGCCGATGAATCGATCGACTATCTTGAACGCAGTCTGGAATTCGACCCGGATCACGCTGAATCCCACATACTTCTGGTGCAGCGTTATCGTGATCAAAAAAGACTCAAGGATGCGCGCAGAGTGGCGGCTCTAGCGGAATCACGCTGGCCGGAGGATCCCCGTGTGTTGATCGAATCGGCGCACAACGCAATTGCCGGCGACGCCTTTCACAAAGCTGCGCGCATCGCCCGCAATGTACTGCAGTTCGATCCGGTCAATGTCGAGATCAAGCAGCTGCTGTTCGATGCCCATATTGCCCACGCGCGTAAAAAGATTTACGATGACACACTGAAACTGGCGGATAAAGAGTTGCTGCAAGCCGTTGAATGGGCTTCTGCCGACAGCAACAGAGGTCACATTGAACTGCTGCGTGGCATCACCGCATTCAAACAGGGTGACAAAAGTGCCGCAAGCAGTCTGATTGCCTCCGCATGCGAACGGCTTGGGGTGTTGAGAGGGCGTTTGATGCTGGCCATCGAAGCAACCAGCTTTTCTCTGAAACCAGCAGCATTGAGGCGCATCAGCGGCATCAAAAAGCAGCCTGAAAAATATTTGTCGGCGGATATCATGGCAATTGTCCCCCATATAGAGGCCGCTCTGCTCAATGCCCCTGAACAAGTCATCGATGCGGCTGTCGATTTCATCCCGGCTCTGAAACAGGGCGCCAGTCTGGATTATAAAGAGAGTGAACTGATCCGCCTGTGCGAACTGTGGCGCCGTCATGACTGCTTCAGAAGCGAGTTACTGGAGCCCTATGCTGCGGCAGGGGAGCACCGCTGGCCGGATTTACTGATCTTTGATTTCTTTCTTGTCGAGGCGACGCGCACGCTAAATCGTCCGCTGAGTGATGAAAATGAAGATGAGATGTACAACCTCCTGGAGGACGCCCGTATACTGGGGGATAGTCGCACAGCCGCATTGATTGATCAGGTATTGCAAGAATCCCTGCAGCTGCAGCGGTTGGGTTATCAGAGTGACGCTGCTGCTGAACCGGCGCCTGCTGCGCCGCCTATTCCTGAAGTCAAACAGCCGCCGCTTCCGGCAACTCGATCAAAACCTCAAGCAGAACCATTCGCCGCTTCAGATCTGGAGCCGACTCCACGGCAATTCAATCTTTTTGATGATGATCCATTTTCTGAAATGTCAGCTCCTCTTCCGGTGATGGATGAATTCATCAAGGGAGTCTTCGCCAATGGATTGCCTCCTGAATTTGAGGAGTTGATAGATCTCTTTGGCGAGACGCAGTTACAGGAGCTCATGAAAACGGTGCTTAGCGGCGAGGCTCCACCGGAGGAGTTCGAAGAGTTCTTTGATGATTTTGAGCCGTTGTCCGGCAACAGGAAATAGGGAGAAGATTGGTGATCGATCCTTACACAATACTGGGCGTCGATACAGATGCTGATGATGTGGCCATTAAGCTGGCTTATCTCGATCAAATTCGTCGTTATCCGGCGGAACATGATGCACAACGTTTTGCTCAAATTCGTACCGCCTTTGAACGCATCAGGAGCCGACATGAGCGGCTCGGCTATCGTCTGTTCGAATCCGAGCCACCGACTCCGCAGAGTCTGCTGGCGCATCTGGCCATTAGCGCCAAACCAGGGCGTCCAACAAAGGAGCAATTCCAGGCGCTGCTGCGCATGAGTCGCTATGAGATCAAATAAGGGATGAGGCATTTATTAAAATACAAATCTCGCTTGTCTTTTTGCCCGTGCTTTTCGCTGCCACTCTGGTTACATAGCTCGCTATGCGCCCGACGCGGCAACAAAAACCACAAACAAAAATTCTGCACATATTGGTACTTTAATTTCTGCCTCATCCCTAAGAATGGGTAAGAAGTAATGGATGAAGCGAGCAAACACAACCTGCTGGAGCGTTTCCGGCAATATCTCGATGGCGTTGACGAGCAGCAGAAAAGAGATGAAGAGGTCGATCGTGAAGTGGATCTGTATACACTCTTCACCGAACTGGCGGGCCTCAAAAGCGAGATCAGGATTGAGTCACGTCAGGTCAGGCAGACGCTGGATCACTCGCGGGAGTTGATCGATGCGATGCAGCAGAGCAATCAACGCCTTGCTTCGGAGCTGAGCGAACTCCGCCGCGCCGAGGATGCGTTGCGTGAGGAGGCGGAGCAGGAACTGCTGCTGGAGGTGATAGAACTGCGTGATCGTCTCGAGGCCGGCGCCGGAAGTATTGAAAAATTCAAGCCCGGCGGTATGCTCGAACGTCCCCGCGGTCGTGTCAAAAAACTGCTGGACGGCATTGGCGGGGGGATGGAGATCAGCCTGCGCCGAATCGATGGACTTCTCAGCCGCTACAAAGTGAGTCCAATCAAGGCTATCGGTCAGCGGCTCGATCCCATCTGCATGCGCGCGGCTTCCACCGGATTCGATGCACAACAGGCGGATGGTATCGTCTTGAATGAAATTCGCAAGGGCTACCGGCGTGGCGGCAAGGTGCTGCGCCTTGCCGAAGTGGTCGTCAATAAACAGGAACAATAGAGATGAAAGAAACAATTATCGGCATCGATCTGGGAACCACCAACTCCGAGGTGGCGATCGTCGTCGACGGCAGCGTTGAAGTGATAAAGATCGATGACCGCGAGCAGCTTCCATCGGTGGTCGGGATCGGTGAAGAGGGCGGCTTGCTGGTGGGAACTCCCGCCAGGAATCAATATGTGCTCTATCCTGAGCGCACGGTACGCTCCATCAAGCGGGAGATGGGAAAGGAGAGCAGTTTTCACCTCGGAGAACGCGACTATACGCCCCAGGAGATTTCGGCGATGATCCTGCGGCGTTTGAAGCAGGCCGCGGAGGCGTATCTTGGCGCAACGGTCACCAGGGCGGTGATTACCGTACCGGCTTATTTCTCCGATGCCCAGCGTCAGGCGACCCGCGACGCCGGAGCAATTGCCGGGCTGGAGGTGGTGCGTATCATCAACGAGCCGACTGCCGCAGCACTGACCTATGAGAGCGGCCACGAAGGAAACAAACGCATTCTCGTCTACGATCTCGGCGGCGGTACCTTCGATGTCTCTGTCGTCAATATGGATGGTGACGTGGTCGAAGTGGTTGCCGGGCATGGCAACAACCAGCTCGGAGGCGATGATTTCGATGACAGGATCGTTGCGTACATCGTTGCACATATCCAGAGTGAAAACGACATCGATGCGCAACAGTCGAGCCAGGCGATGGCGCGAATTCAACGCGCAGCCGAAACGGCGAAGATTACGCTGTCAAGCAATCCTTACGCACTGATCGAGGAGGAGTACCTGCTGGAGCAGGATGGCGCCCCGGTACATCTCTCACTGGAGTTGTCGCGTGATGACTACGAGAAGATGATCGCTCCCTTTGTGGATGAGACCCTGGATGCGATTCACATTGCGCTGAAAGGCGCAAAGCTGGCAGTTTCCGATCTGGATGAGATACTGCTGGTGGGTGGCTCCACGCGCACCCCGATCATTGCAGAGCGTCTGGAATCGACACTGAATCTGCAGCCGCGAAGTGAGCTCAATCCTGATCTCTGTGTTGCCTCCGGCGCTGCGATCCAGGCAGCTGTTATCAGCGGAGAAAAGACTTCGGGCGTATTGGTGGATATCACACCCTATACATTCGGCACCAGCGCCTATGGTGTACTTGACGGCGTTGAGAATCCCGAGGTCTATGTGCCGGTGATTCGCAAGAACAGCGTCATCCCGACCACCAGGAGCGAGGTGTTCTTCACCATGGTGGACTACCAGAAGAAGGTCGATGTGAAGGTTTTCCAGGGGGAGGCGAGGGATGCGCTTGAAAACATCTTGATTGGAGAGTTCAGAGTTGAAGGGCTGAGTGATGTTCCATCCGGCAATCCTGTCATCATTAGCTTCTCGCTCGATCTCGACGGCATCCTGCATGTCACCGCCAAAGAGAAGAGCACTGGTCTGGAGAAGAGCATCACCATCGACAACGCCATGAGCAGTTTTGATGAGACCGAAATGAAGGCTGCCAGGATGCACATTGGCGAGATGTTCGATGGTGAAATTCTCGAGGAGGAAGAGACTCAAGATCAACAGAGTGAGGTGACGCAAGCCAGGGCGCTCATCGAAAAAGCGCGCAACATGCTCGATGACGCCACTGCTGATGACCGTGAGGATCTTGTCGATCTGGTGGAGAGCCTCGATCGCGCCATCGAAGATGACGACAAGGCGGCGTTGCTGGACGCATCTGAAGAGCTCACCGACCTGATCTTCTATCTCGAGTCCTGATGGAACGCTGTCCTGTGTGCCGCGCCAGACTGCGGGGAGAGAGCAACTGCCCTCGCTGTGGCGCCGAACTTGCTCTTGTGCAGCACATCAGCCATGCCGCGACGATTCACGAAGCACGCGCGCTGACTCTGCTTGCGGAGGGTGAATTCGCGCAGGCAAAGGAGGCTATCGATGGGGCTGGAAAACTGAAAAAGAGCGATCTTCAGCATCACTTGCGTGAATTCATTCGCCAGGCCCAACCGCCGCTGACACAGGGAGATACGTTCGAAGATGGATGGGAAAAAATCACTCAGTGGGTCAAAGGGAAGATGGGGTAGGTTTTAGGTGTAGTTGCTGGAGAGACTTAAAACCTAAAACCTAAAACTTAAAACCTACCCACTTCGATTAGCGGGGAGTGGGAAGCTGTGCTATCGTCAATCTTGATAATAAATACTTGGAGTAGAAGCCATGACGACTGAATTCAAAGGAAGCAAGACGGAGACAAACCTGCTGATGGCCTTTGCCGGTGAATCCCAGGCCCGGAATCGCTACACCTATTATGCGGCAGCTGCAAGAAAAGAGGGGCTGGTGCAGATCTCATCGATTTTCGAGGAGACTGCCAACCAGGAGAAGGAGCATGCCAAGCGCTTTTTCAAGTTTCTGCAGGGAGGCGATGTCGAGATTACGGAAACATTTCCTGCTGGTGTGATCGGCTCTACGCTGGAAAATTTGCGCGCGGCGGCGGCAAGTGAAGAGCAGGAGTGGTCAGATATGTATCCCGGTTTTGCCAAGGTGGCCTGGAGTGAAGGTTTTGATGAAATTGCTCTCGCCTTCGAAGCAATCTCTGTTGCAGAGAAGCAGCATGGCAAGCGTTACACGGATCTTGCTGACAACCTGGAAGCTGGACGGGTCTTCAAGCGGGACGGCAAGGTGGTGTGGCGCTGCAGAAACTGCGGTTATCTGCATGAAGCGGATGATGCTCCCGAACTCTGCCCTGCATGTCTGCATCCACGGGCGCATTTTGAACTGCTGGGTGAGAACTGGTAGTTAGAATAAAGAAAGTATGCAGTTGGCAGTATTCAGTTTGCAGAAAAAGATAAAAAAGAAGTAACAATTCAGCTTGTTGATAGATTAGCCAGGTAAGTCGTTGTCCAAAAATAACTTCCCGATCCTGCTTGCCCTGTCGTCCGTCTTCTGCGTTGCAGCAAGAGTTACATAACGCTGCTATGCGCCCCTTGCTGCGCCTTGAAGACGAACAACATTGCTACGCGATATCGGGAAGTTATTTATGGACAACTCCTAAGTCACTGTTTTCGGGTGTGTCTGCCGGAAACGTAGGAGGCAGGGATGCCGACTCGAGCCTACATGGATGTATTCACGGCGTTTTCCGGAAGATATGCCTGGAAACAGTGACGAATTAGCAGGTACTGAATAGTTACAAAAAGAATTTACAGTATGCAGCAATCTGATTAGACTTTTGCCAACTGCCAACTGCCAACTGCCAACTGCCAACTGCCAACTGCCAACTGCCAACTGCCAACTGGGCTCCCGGATCAACCTGAAAACGCCTCCTTATGCCTGTTGTAGCTGTCGACAGATCGCTGTACTACATCTCTATCGAGTTCACGCAGTCCACTGATTGCAAACTTCTTCTCTCCGTTGCCGACGACTTCTCCGGATGCAGTCAGGTTGAACTTCAGGCGAGCATCACCTCTTCTGCCCGAGACTGAGAGGGAGGCATTACTGAGTTCCAGTCCAGGTTTGGCGAAATCGAGGTGATCCAGATTGATCGACATACTCTGGTAGATGATGAGGGGACGATCCGGATTTACCATGACATTGTTGCCAGACAAGAGCGGGATCAGGATATCGGGGTATGTGTGACCGGAAAATTCCACATAGCGGCACACCAGGTCACGAATCAGGGTTTCGTCCGTCGTCACACTCCCTTCGCGTTCGACGCTGAGATACTCCTTGCCGTTTTCATCGACTATGCGCTGCTCTCCTGATGAAGTGTCGGAGAAGTCGAGCGGCACATCCTTGCCGACCATGCCAAGAAAAGTGATGCGCATTTTCTGACTGAGGCCAAACTTTGCCAGGGCGAGGGCGAAAAGCAGATCGCCAGGTACGCAAAAGCGCTTGGAGTCCACATCATGCAGGGGGTTGAAGTCACCGGCTACAGACTTGGCGAAATCGCTCGCCTGCTGTGGTGAGATGAGTGTTTTTCCATCGACCTCTGAATAGTAGTTGTCTAGTCGCATGCTTGATTCCTGGCCCTTTTCGCTGTCTATTATATCAGCTGTCCAGGAAAACGCTGAATCAATCTATGGCTTGGTAGCAATTCTCAATGTACCTATAATATGTCGATATTGTAAAACATAATGTTGAGCCATTCCTTTATAACCACGGCGAGTATTTTCAATGAACGAAGCCAGTACCTATGTGATTTTCGGCGCAACAGGAAACCTTTCTCGTCTGAAACTGATCCCTGCACTCTACCATCTGGAAGTGGCTAACAGGCTTCCGCATGGAACGCGCATCGTTGTCAGTGGCCGACGCCCCTGGGATCACGATAGATGCATCTCCGAGGTTCGCCAGTGGGTTGAAGAGCGTTCGCGCCAGCAACTCGACGAGGAGATATTCAGCCGTTTTGTGGAGCGCATCAGCTATTATCTGGGTGATCTCTCAGATGATTCGATGTGGATCAGGCTGAAACACCATCTTGAACCATTGCCGCAAAATATCGCATTTTATATGTCCATTCGTCCTGCTGACTTTGGCCTGGTGGTGGAAAAACTTGCTGGCGTCAAACTGCTGCAGCAGCAACATGGGTGGCGTCGTGTGGTGATCGAAAAGCCATTTGGCTACGATTTACACAGCGCGCGTGAATTGCAGCGGAGTCTCATGCGGTACCTGCTGGAGGAGCAGATCTACCGCATCGATCACTATCTGGGGAAAAGCACGGTGCAAAACGTGCTGGTATTCCGCTTTGCCAATACCCTGCTGGAACCCTTGTGGAACCGCAACTACATCGAGCATATCCAGATCACGCATTCCGAACGCCTCGGAGTTGGCAGCCGTGCAGCCTATTATGACGACAGCGGCGCTATGCGTGACATGATACAGAGCCACCTGCTGCAATTGCTGACCCTGGTTGCGATGGAGCCTCCCGCCACTATGGAGGCTGAATCCCTGCGTGATGAAAAGGTCAAGGTGCTGAAATCCGTGCGTCCCATCAGCGAGGACATGGTGAATGACCACGCTTTTCGTGCGCGTTATTCCCAAGGAGTGATTGACAGCAAAGAGGTGATTGCTTACCTCGATGAAGAGAATGTCCCGGCAGACAGCACCACGGAGACCTATGCCGCGCTAAAACTCTACATCGACAACTGGCGCTGGCGGGGAGTGCCTTTCTATTTGCGCACCGGCAAACGCATGGCTGAACGCCAATCCATGATCTCGATCTGTTTCCGGCACCCGCCGCAGCAACTTTTCCGTGAACTGATGGATGGCCCGGTGAAGCAGAACTGGATCATGCTGGGTATACAGCCGTGCGAGTGTTTGCGTATCGAGATGACTGTCAAGGAGTCCGGGTTGGACATGCAGATTCGTCAGACCAGTCTCGATGCCAGTTTGCGAGCTGTGCTGCAGGAGAAGATTGACGCCTACGAGGAGTTGCTGCTGGATGTCATGGATGGTGACCGGGCGCTGTTTCTGCGCTATGACGAGGTTGAATATGCATGGCGGGTGGTTGATCCGGTTATCAGGGAATGGCAGCGTAGTAACAAAGCAATCCCGGAATATCCTGCTGGAAGTTGGGGGCCGCCTGAAAGCCGGCGTCTGTTCGACAAGCAAGAGCAGCGTTGGCGTCACTCCATCGATTTGGAAAGTGACGAGGAATAATC
>JAYELV010000289.1:0-2359 GCA_034717755.1 Pseudomonadota bacterium
GATCGCCGAAGATGATTTCACCAGCCGCGGCATGCTGGCGGCGGCGCTGAAGAAGGCCGGGCACGAGCCGGTGGAGACCGTCAACGGCCTCGAAGCGTGGGAAGCGCTGCAGCAACCGGACGCGCCCTGCCCGGCGACCATTCTGAACATATCTCCGCCGATGTCGGGGCCGACGCCTTCCCGCCCTCGCCCGTGGACGGCAAGGCGTTCACGGCTCAGATCAAGGCCCTGCTGGCTGAATTGGGCCGAGAGCCGCAATATTCCAGTGTAGCGACGCCCGTTGGATCCCCGGAAGAGAATGAGGCAAAGAGGAAATCATGAAAAAACTGCCAAAACAAGGTGAGACCCGCTGTTCCGCGGACAGAACAATAATGACTTATCTCCTGGGTGAGAGACGTGAAAATATCTGGCGAAGCTGGATCATTTTTGTGCCATTTATTTGTGTCTCAATAGCGGCAGCTATAGAGCATTATCAAAGCGAAAAAGAGCATAATGAACAGATCACTCAGCAAGTGCGGAGCATAGCAAGCAAGGTTACTGCAACGGGCTACAGTCTGGTTGCGCAAAACCTGGAAGGTGCGGCAAAACAACCGTTTATCTCCAGGACAGCCAGAGGAGAGGAATCGCCGGACAATTCCCAGGCGCTTGCCGCAATGACTACGGTGGCATCGGTGACGCAATCAAGCTTTGTTTATCTGCTAAACAATGAAGGTACTGTCGTTGCCTGCACCCCCTATGGCGACAATAAGACTCTAACCGGCAAGAATTACGCATTTCGACCATATTTTACTAAGGTAGTCGATAGCGGCAAACCGTCGCTGTATATGGCGCTGGGCGTTACGACCGGCAAGAGGGGTATTTATGTCAGCGTTCCGGTTAACGACGGCAATGGCATGGCCGGCGTACTCGTTTCCAAACAGTCGCTTACCGGGATTGATCATGAACTGACAAACCAGGCTTTCCCGACGACATTGGTTTCACCAGAGGGTGTTATCTTTGCATCCAGCAACAAGGAATGGCTCTTCAAAACCGTGTTTCCGATGAGCGATACGCAGCGACAGGCGATCGTAAAGACAAAACAGTTTGCAAACGAGGAACTGAAACCTCTGGGGTTTGATTTTTCAAAGGCCGATGTAACCATCAACAGGAATAAATATAGTATACAATCCCTGTCGGTTCTGGACGGTCAATTGAAGATCATAGGGTTATTTACGCCACCGACGTTTAGTGTTGCGAATTTTGGTATATATGTATCTGTCGCCGGGCTCTTTCTTCTTATCTCCAGTTTTTGCTTCCGGTTCTACTACAGGTTGCGTCAGGGTGTTGAGTACGGCAAGGACGTGAACGAGCAACTGCAAAAGGAAATTGCCGAGCACAAACAGTCCGAAAGCGAGCTGCGGCGCGCCGAAACCCGTTCCCGCACGTTCTACGATTCCAGCAGCGATGCTATCATGGTGCTGGATGATACCGGCTTCACCGACTGCAACGCGCGGACTCTGACGATCTTCGGCATCGAATCCAAAGAGGCGTTTCGCAGACTGAGTCCCGCGGTCCTCTCGCCGCCGGAGCAGGAGGACGGGAGCGATTCCATGACCGCCGCTACCGCGAGCATGGGAACGGCCATGCGCGAGGGCAGCAATCGCTTCGAATGGTTGCACAAGCGCCGTGACACCGGCAAAGTTTTTCATGCCGAGGTGCTTCTAACTCGCATGGAACTGGACGGCAAACAGGTATTGCAGGCGTCAGTGCGCGATATATCTGATCGGAAGGAACAGCAAAAGAAGATAGAGGCCAGCCACGCCGAACTCCTCCAGTCCCGTAAGCAACTTCTCTCCATGATGGAGGACGCCGACGCCGCGCGGAAGGACGCAACAGCTTCATTGTCGCTGATCGAGGCCGCGTTCGAATCAACGGCCGACGGCATCCTCGTAGTCGATACCAAAGGCAAGGCGCTGCGATACAGCACCAAGTTTGCCTCAATGTGGCGCGTCAATGAGGATGTCCTCGCTACCGGTACGGACGAGGATCTGCTTAACGCGGTGCTTGGATGCTTCGCCGACCCGGAGGCGTTTCTGGCCAAGGTCAAGTCACTCTATGCCGCACCAGAGCAGACCAGTACCGACGAGCTGTGTCTCGCGGATGGCCGAACCTTTGAACGGTACTCCTGCCCTCAATGGCAAGACGGCGAAGTGACCGGCCGTGTCTGGTCGTTCCGCGACATCACCGAGCGCAAGCGGGCCGAGGAAGCACTTGAATCAACGAACCAAGACCTGGAGCAACAGACGGCCTTTGCCAACGACATGGCCGCGCAGGCCGAGAGGGCCAATGCCGCTAAAAGCGAGTTCCTGGCCAACATGAG
>JAYELV010000290.1:0-6124 GCA_034717755.1 Pseudomonadota bacterium
TCCCTGCCCGCCACAAGCGGCACTGATCGGTCAGTCGTCGTCGCAGCAGCGTTGGCGCCTCGCGCATCGCCTCCTCCAGGGCCATCGGACCGGGTACGATGCTGGCGACGCTGGTGACACCCGCCTGATAGAGTTCATCCAGCTCGCCGCTGACCGCGCCGGCAATGACGAACACCGGAATTGAATGCACCGCCGCCATCCCGGCAATGCGGCCAACCAGCTTGCCCTGCACGCTCTGGGAATCGACCTGCCCCTCTCCGGTGACCAGCAAATTCCAGCGGCCATCGGCGAGGCGCTGCTGCAGTTGGTAGGTGTCGGCGATGACCTCGAAGCCGCTGCGAAGTGACGCGCCGAGATAGCTGAGAAAGCCAAAGCCCATGCCACCGGCAGCACCGGCGCCTTCATCACCACGGTGATCACGACCGACAGTCACTGCGGTGATGTCGGCAAATTGGACCAGGCCCCGCTCCAGTCGTTCCAATCCGGCCTCATCGGCGCCCTTTTGCGGACCGTAGACAGCGGTCGCACCGCGCTCACCGAGCAACGGGTTGGTGACATCCGAGGCGATAGTGAAACGCACGCCTGCAAGCCTGTCATCAGCACCTCCCACATCCACCGAGACGATACGGTTCAACGCCTCCGCTGTCGGCGGAACCAATCGACCATCGGCATCATTAAAATGGATGCCCAGCGCCTGCAATGCCCCCATGCCACCATCATTGGTCGCAGAACCGCCCAGACCAAGGATGATATGACTGGCCCCCTGAGCAATCGCCGCCAGAATCAGTTCACCCGTACCGTAGGAACCGGCCAACAGTGGATTGCGCTGTGCGGCCGGAACCAACGGCAGCCCGGAGGCCCGCGCCATCTCCACCACCGCAGTACCGCCATCACCGAGCAGACCATAAGCGGCCTGCACCGGCTCACCCATCGGCCCACGTACCCTGACCGACAGCATGCGCCCGCCGGCGCCGCGCACCAGCGCCTCGGCGGTGCCTTCACCACCATCGGCCATCGGCAGACCAACTACCTCGCAGCCCGGAATACCGTCACTGAAAACCTGCTCGGCAATAGCGCAAAACTCCGGCGCGTCGATACTGCCCTTGAACGAGTCGGGAGCGACCAGGATACGGACAGACTGTGTCATTACAGCATCACCAGTGACATCACCCACACTCCAGTGTATTATTTTTCTGCACCTGCAGCCTGGTCCAGTTCTTCAATATTCAGCCCTCGCGCACTGGCGCGCTTTTTCCACTGCTGTCGCGCCAGCATCTGCATGTCTTCGACTCTGTCCATCTCATCAACGATTTCCATGCCAAGCAGGGTTTCGACTACATCCTCCAGCGATACGAGCCCTCTCGTACCACCATATTCATTCACAACCAATGCGATTTGCTGCCGCTGATCAAGCAGTTTTTCGAGAAGCCCGGATAAAGGCATCTCGCCACTGACAGTCATCATCTCCCGTCGCAGGGATTTGACAGGCTGATCATGATGATCCTGCGCCATCGACAAGAGCAGCTCATCCTTAAGAATAAAGCCGGTAATTTCATCAAGGTTTGCGGCATACAATGGCAGCCGGGAAAAGATATTATGAGGTTGTTCACGCAGTGCATCGCTGACAGAGATGTCCTGTTGCAAAGCGACGATCACGGTTCTCGGCGTCATGATGTCCTCGGCTTTGAGAGACTCGAAGCGAAACAGATTCTGTATGATGCTGGATTCGCGTTCCCTGATACCGCCAGTCTGCTCACCAATATCCGCCATGGCGATAAATTCATCGCGGCTGAATAGATGCACTTCCCTTCCCCGGGCGACCAGTTTGGTCAGAAGCTCGGATACCAGTATCAATGGATAGAGGATAAAAATCAGGCCACGAACAAAGTACGCCATCATCATGGTGAGACTGCGCCAGTGCACAGCACCCAGGGTTTTGGGAATAATCTCTGACAGAAACAGGATCAACAGTGTCATGATCGCAGAGAACACACCAAACCATGCACTGCCAAATACCACTGTGGCCTTGGCGCCTGCACCGATAGCGCCGACAGTGTGTGCGATCGTATTTAAGGTCAGTATTGCGGCAAGTGAGCGGTCGACATTGTCAATCTTGAGCTTCTGAAGGATTGCCGCCTGCTGCGGATTCTTTTCACGCAGACCGGCTATATAGGTTGGCGTAATACTCAGTAGAACCGCTTCCGCCACTGAGCAAAGAAATGAAAAAACCAGTGCCAGCAGGATATAACCCAACAGCAGGATAGCGTCTGTGTGCGTATATTCTCCAGCGATCTCTTGCGTACTTGCCAGACCTGCTGCCTGTGCGCAACTCAAGCTTAACCACAACCCCGTTGTCAGCAGGAGTTTGAGCGTTGTATTCTGCATGGATTTCATAAAAAGGATTCCTGCCATTTTGTCACTCCAGGACAATTTTCTAAAATGATCTAATAGCGAGTCTTATTTGACCTCGAAACATAGCACCACAATGGACCCATCCGGGTCATAGCCATCTCTCCCTCTTCTTTTATCATTTTTCCTGAACATCGGCAACTTCAGCAGGCGGGTGAACAGGTTGAAAATGGCGTATCTGGTGGTAAGACTCCACCCGCTCCTCCATTGCCTGTCCCATTACGGGTATTTTGAAACCATTGTGCATAGATCTACACATTTCATGGCTGTTTTCAAGCAACCATAGCGCATCCGCTAAGTTGAAGTCGAAACTATGCACACCCCTGATGGTCTGCTTGAAGGTCGGCACAGGATCCGGGTAGAGCATCACCTTGTCACCGGACTTTCAGATTTCATTGACCCCGATCATGAAGGTTGATGTATTCACTGTGTATTCCACTGATTGCCTCACTGACGGTACAAATTACATCATTGAGTATTTTTACTCAGTAATGTAAAACCTCAATATGTCAGGCTTCCAACGCGATCACGTCACCACCCTACTCACCAGTCTGGAAGAACATCCAGAGCGGCTGATTGTCGTATCCGGCCCACGACAAACGGGAAAAACAACGCTTGTAAGACAAGCCCTTGATCATATCAACATGGAGGGACGCTACCTCTCCATCGACGAGCCCTTATCAGCAGCCCCTTCTCTGACATTCGGCAGTCAGGAGCAAGTCACAACACTCTCTGACGTACGGGACGAGAAATGGTTGATACGTGCATGGGAAGATGCCCGCATAGATGCCGATCGCTCCAAGAGAGGATTTGTACTGGTATTGGACGAGATACAGAAGATCCCCCAGTGGTCGGAAACGGTTAAAGGCCTTTGGGACGCTGACCGCGCCACGGAGCGCCCCCTGCATGTGGTGGTCCTTGGTTCCGCCCCACTCCTCATGCAGCAAGGACTGACTGAGAGTCTGGCTGGTAGATTTGAGCTGATTCGTGTAAACCACTGGTCTTTCCGCGAAATGGTCGACGCCTTTGGTTTTGATCTACCGAGTTATATCTATTTCGGTGGTTACCCCGGGGCCGCACATCGCATAAACGATCAAGCACGCTGGCGTGAATATATTCGTTCTTCGCTTATCGAACCTAATATCGAAAGAGACATCCTCTCGATGACCCGCGTGAACAAACCTGCGTTGCTTAAACGCGCCTTTGAGCTTGGCAGCAATTACTCGGGACAGATTCTTTCATACACAAAAATGCAGGGACAGCTACAAGACGCCGGTAATACCACAACACTGGCGCATTATCTGGATCTGCTTTCGAACGCCGGCCTCCTGACAGGGCTCCAGAAGTATGCTGGTCAACAACACCGCCGCAGGAGTTCCAGTCCAAAGCTGAATGTTCTCAATACCGCGTTCATGGCGGTGAATTCCGGTTATTCCTACGAAGAAGCTCAGGCAGATCGAACATTCTGGGGCAGACTGGTAGAGAGCACCGTCGGCGCACACCTGTTTAATACCGGCATGCCTGATATCAAACTGCATTACTGGCGCGAAAGCCCACGTGAGGTGGATTTCGTCCTGGTGCGTGGACGCAGATTAATCGCTATTGAAGTTAAAAGCACTCCACGAAAAATGAATTCTAATGGGCTGGATGATTTTCAGGAACGCTTTTCACCCGAACACTGCCTGTTGGTAGGCGGACAAGGCATTCCTCTGGAAGAATTCCTGACTCAGCCCGCAGCTTACTGGTTCGATTCATCCTGATGCACCTCGTCAAACGCACATGCACCGAAGTCCCAACAAATGGACCGGACGATCAAATACACGTCCATCCGCAATCACTTTCAGCCTATAAAAATCTACCTGCCTACGTATTGCTCGGCGATCCCGGCGCAGGAAAGACCACTGAATTCAAACGAGAGGCAAGCCAATCGGATGCCTTTTACATCACCGCACGTGACCTTATCACTTTTGATGATCGTATTGAATGGCATCATAAGACACTGTTTATTGATGGCCTGGATGAAATACGTGCTGGATCGCATGATGCCCGAACACCTTTTGATATGATCCGGGCTCGCCTGGAGAAATTGGGACGCCCTCCGTTCCGCCTATCTTGCCGTGAAGCAGACTGGTTCGGCGCCGCCGATCAGGAATGCCTGAAATCGGTATCGCCGGATAATCAGATAACAATACTGCACCTTGATCCGCTGACCAAGGCGGATGTCGTCGAAATTCTGAACAACAGTCCCGATGTTCCTCATACTGAAAAGTTCTTGCAGTGGGCCGAGCAGAAGGGGCTCAATGAACTACTGACCAACCCTCAAGTCCTCGATATGCTGGTGAAAGCCGTGGCTGATGGAAAATGGCCCGACACTCGCAAGCAAACATTTGAGATGGCCTGCCAGACAATCATCCGGGAACATAACCGAGAGCACATAGACGCAGCACGCTCACAACCAGCCGATGAAAACCAGCAGCTTAACGCCGCTGGTCTTCTTTGCGCTTTACAACTTATCTCAGGAAATGCCGGTTACACATTGAATCCTGACACAGAAGTCAGCGACTTCCCCTACCTGGGCACTCCCGCCTTCGACAATATGGATCTACTTCATAAGGTCGCTCGAACAAAGTTATTCACGGCGCCAGTTGAAGGACGCATTACTCCGATTCACCGTCACGTTGCCGAATACCTGGCAGCCCGATACATTGCAGCACGTATCGAACATGAAGGTCTCCCGATCGGGCGCATACTTGCCCTGCTCACAGGCGAAGACGGTATTGTAGTCGCCGAGTTGCGCGGTCTCTCTGCGTGGCTGGCAGCCTTGTGCAAAAGCCGGCGAAGCACAATCATCGAACGCGACCCCCTGGGCGTGGTGTTGTATGGCGATGTTCAGGATTTCACAAGCCAGGAGAAACGTCATGTGCTGGACGGACTTCAGCGAGAGGCAGCGCGTTACCCCTGGTTCCGTTCATCGCACTGGACAGCCTCCCCGTTTGGAGCCCTTGCCACCCCGGATATGGAGGAGGAGTTCCGTAACATCCTGACTGCATCGGATCGAAGTAAGGCACATCAGGCGCTTGCTGATTGCGTGCTTGACGCCATGACCTATGGCTTCAGGTTCACCTCTCTCGATAACGCACTGCTGAGCATCGTCCGCGATTCCACCTGGTGGCCGGACATCAGGCGGCAGGCGCTTAATGTCATCGTCCGCAATGGCGAAGGCAGCCCCGACACTGGCATCCAGCTAAAAACAGTGCTGGACGAAATTCGCAACGAATCAATAGCAGATCTTGATGACGATCTGCTGGGATACCTGTTGACAATACTCTACCCCAAGTCAATCCCTGCTTCGAAGATACTGGATTATCTTCACGCTCCAAAGCAAAGAAACCATACCGGAAACTACCTGATATTCTGGGATCCCCAGCTTCTTGTTCAATCCTCCGATTCCGATATCAGCATCCTGCTTGATGAATTAAGCTCTCGCCTGAATGTTCTGCAACCTGTACTTGACGATCATCATTTGCGTGATTTCACCACCGGACTGCTGGCGCGGGGAGTGGAAACACACGGCGAATCTATAGATTCAGCGCGCCTGTACGAGTGGCTCAGAGTAGGCCTGGACAAATACGGCTATCACCATTCGGGGGCGAAAACAGACGTTGACAGCATTCGTTGCTGGCTGGAAGCACATCCGGAAATCCAGAAAACAGTC
>JAYELV010000290.1:6224-9676 GCA_034717755.1 Pseudomonadota bacterium
TGCCGAAGTGATGACAGCATACATTAGCGCAGCTCTGCGCAGCAAAAAACAGCACATTTCCGGGCTCTATGAACTGGCCAACAATGATGCATACAGGCAGGTTGCACGGCTGGCGTCACTGACCATGTTAAACGCGTTTCCGGCAAGGAGTACTAATCAGCAACTCATATCGCTGGATGAACTACTGAAAGCGGCCTTGCGCTATGCTGACAAAGAGAAATTACTAACACTGATTGAAAAAAAGCTCGAGCTTCGCAGCATGAACGTTGCCCAGCGTGTCCGCTGGCTGGCGGCTGGCCTGATAGCCGCACCCGAACAATATCTGCAGCCACTGACAGACCTCACGGGAACACAGGAGAAACGCATCCAGCACCTCACAGGCTTTCTTGCCAACGGGCGTGACCAGTGGTCACCACTCGATGATCTGCCAATCTCCGCTTTGAGATTGCTGGTAAGTCTGATCGGCAGCTATTTTGCGCCCTACACACTGGAAGAGGCAAACGGGGTTGTTTCACCTGCAATGAATGCAGCCGATTTCGTAAAACGCCTCATCAGCCGCCTGGGATCGCAGCCTGAAAAAGAGGCCACCGACATACTTGATATCCTATCGGCTGATTCTGAATTAAGCCGATGGTGGCCAGCACTGCATCATGCCCGGTTCGAACAGCGTGCAGCACGGCGCGAGGCGAGTTTCCACCACCCCGATATTCACCAGGTCAGCGAAACATTGAACAACCGGTCGCCCGCCAATGCAGGTGACCTGGCGGCATTGACCATGGAGTGGTTAAAGGAGTTGGCCGATCAGATACGAAACGGCAATACGGATGATTTCCGCCAGTACTGGAACGAAGGGCCACGACGCCAACTCGACACGCCGAAACACGAAGACGCCTGCCGTGACGCCCTCTTGTCAGATCTTCAACAACGCCTGGCGCCCTTTGGAATCGACGCCCAGCCTGAAGGCCACTACGCCGACGACAAGCGAGCGGATATACGAGTAGCGTTCGGCGGCACAGATGGATTCGAGGTTCCAATCGAGATCAAGAAGAACTCTCATGGAAACCTGTGGCGTGCGATACACGACCAACTGATCGCAAGGTATACGCGAGAGCCGCGTGCGCACGGATTCGGAATCTATGTGGTTTTCTGGTTCGGGTCCGACAAAACACAACCCGCGCCTAGTGGGCCAAGACCACAGAGTGCCGAGGAGTTGGAGCAGCGTCTCCACGCAACCCTCTCCACGGACGAGAAGCGGAAAATTGCTATCTGTGTGATTGATGTTGCCTCGCCAACTTGAGGTAAATTTTTTTGTTTCTGCACGAAAGGCAACCAGGCATGAGCGGCGGCAGTATGAAAAATATACCTGATAAGATGGCGAAAGAACTGAATGAACTGGCAGAACTGCCAGAACTGCCAGGTGAGCAGATTGATACCAGCGATATCCCGGAGATCAAAGACTTCAGCAATTCTGAAATCGGACGATTCTATCGCCCGGTAAAAAAGCAAGTGACGCTGCGCCTGGACGCAGATTTGCTTTCCTGGTTCAAAGGGCAGGGAGGGAGATACCAGACACGGATCAATGCGGTATTGCGTGAATTTATGGTAACACACAAAACCACCTGACCATGAAAGTTAAAACACGACCTCATTCATGAGGAATTCGAATGGCAGGTCAGAACAGTCATTCGTGTATCGGCAGTGAAATGCAGTCTCCGGATCAATATAGTAGTCATTCAGTCTGAGACTGATCAAAACTCTGAGTCATTGTTTGTAGTACGGATAACGCAATTTCCATATCCGCCGGATTCATATTGGAAGAATGACTGTTTGCCCATGGAATCTGTTTCTGCTCCAGTGATTTGTAAATCTTTTCTCCTTCACTGGTTAATCTGACCAATTTTGCTCGCTTATGATATGGATTCTTCTGATAGTCGAGAATCCCGTCTTTCTCCATTGCATCTGCCAATCTCTGTACGCCCTGGCGAGACTGTCCCATCGTGCTTGCTATTTGAGAGACGCTCATCGGATGCGGCGAAAGCGCCAGAGCACCTAAAATTTTCCAGCGTGCGCTGCTTAATCCAACCCCCTTTGTGAGACGGTCGCCTTCGGCGATCAACTGCCCATTCAGCTTAAACAGCTCCAACACGATCTGCGTAAATAACTGCCCTTGTTGAGTGTGTTGCATCATTTTCTCCAATATTCTTATTGACAATATGTTGACGTATTGTCAATATACTGTCAACCGTCATTCGGTTAGCTTGTAGGGAGCCAGGATCATGAAGCACAGAATACATTTAGTAGCAGCTATTACCGCAACACTGTGCATTGGCACATTCTTTATTTCGAGCATTCTCATCGAGTTGTTTGGCTCAGGTGAATCGATTTCGATGGTTAAAAGCTTGATTGTATTTCCCGGGCTATTCATATTAATCCCCGCTATCGCGGCCACAGGTGGCACTGGTTTCCTGATCGCCAAGCATCGCACAGGGCGATTAGTTGAAAAGAAAAAAAGAAGGATGCCGTTCATCGGGCTCAATGGCCTGTTCATTTTGCTTCCAGCTGCAATTATCCTGAATCACTGGGCTGGCAACGGCCTGTTCGATACGCGTTTTTACCTGGTTCAAGGAATTGAGCTTGCGGCAGGAGCCATCAATTTAACATTAATGAGCTTGAACATTCGAGATGGCTTAACAATGGCAGGCAGACTCAGTCCAAAAAAAATAGCGTAAACTGATAAGTGGAAATAGCGATGGAATATTCAATCTTAAAATACTTGCATGTATTGGGCGCTGTCCTGATGGGAGCCGGTTTAGTCGGAGTCTGGCTGGCAGATCTGCGCTCACGGCAGCACCGGGATTTAATTCGATTTTCCGAGGCTGTTCGTTATATCGCTATATTCTACGACGGTGTTGTTGTGCCTGGTGCGCTCATTCTTCTGTTTTCCGGCATCTGGTTTACTGTTCAATATTATGGGGGCTGGAATTTCATCAAAGTACCCTGGCTTACTGGCATGATAGCTCTTTTCGCTTTTGAGTTTATCGAGGGAAATACGATCACCAGGCTCTATTTCATGAAGTTACGGCGTATGACGGATGAAGCGCTGGCTATTGGCGAGATCACTCCAGAGCTGGAAAGAGAAAGAAGCAAACTAGTTCCTTCATTTACGCATTATCTCGATTTGCCGATGCTTTTTCTAATTATTGCATTAGGTGTCATGAAGCCAGCTACCTGGGAAATGTTTTTGTATGGTTCACTGATAGCACTTGGTTTGGCGTTATTTTTTACTCTGCTTATTCCACGTATGTATCCTTGGGGCAACGAATAGAAGCACCTCATATCAATCGCATCTGGTGAACGTCAAAAAGATGTCATGCCTCGTTGTTCCGCTGTCCAGTTCCGTAGATTTGAGGTGTTAGCTCTTGTTCGATAGGGACCATACAAATTGCGAGATG
>JAYELV010000291.1:0-2310 GCA_034717755.1 Pseudomonadota bacterium
GGTTACAAAATTTCTTCGTAACATCTCAAAAAGTCCGTGCATTGTTCGAGTCTGCGCAGGGTCGGGATCAGCCTTTCAGGGACGCGTGAATACGTCCCTGTATGCTCTGATAAAACATCCCTGTTTTCGACCGCCATGGATGGTGGAAGTGCCGAAAACGCAGGAGCATTTATTCGGCGGAAGCCCTGAAAAGCAGACTCCCGATCCTGCTTCCTGCACGGGGTTATTGAGAAGTTATATATCTTCAAGCTCTTCGTCTCCTTCGTGGTGAGTATCTCTCTATATTGAGAATTGCTGAAACCATAGCGAGAAACGAAGCAATCTCCAGATGTCTGATAAAATGAATCAAAACTTCCCAAGCTCATAATCCTATGAAACAGATAACTGTCACAACACTGGCCGCTATGAAACGCGAAGGTCGGAAAATAGCGGCGCTCACCTGTTACGACGCCTCCTTTACCACTGTGCTGGAAAATGCAGGTGTCGAGGTGCTGCTGGTGGGTGACTCACTCGGCATGGTCATACAGGGGCGTGACAGCACCCTGCCTGTGACTGTGGACGAGATGGTCTATCACGCTGCCTGTGTCGCCAGGGTTCGACAGCATGCATTATTGATGGTGGACATGCCCTTTCTCAGCTACGCAACTGTTGAGCTGGCGGTCGCTACGGCAACGCGCCTGATACAGCAGGGTGGAGCGCAGATGGTCAAGCTCGAGGGGGGTGGGCAGCAGCTCGAAACAGTGCGCATACTGTCACAAAACGGTGTTGCGGTGTGTGCCCACCTGGGCCTGCAGCCGCAGTCAATTCATAAGCTCGGTGGTTATCATGTACAGGGCCGTGAGGATAGTCAGGCATCAAAGATGCTGCGTGAAGCACGCGAGTTGCAGTCGGCTGGAGCGCAACTGCTGGTGCTGGAGTGTGTGCCGTCAATTCTTGCCGCCGAGATTACCTGTTCCCTGGAGATCCCGGTGATCGGCATCGGCGCAGGAGCAGGCAGTGACGGGCAGGTGCTGGTGCTGCACGATATTGTGGGGCTCACTGCAGGCCATGTTCCAAAATTCGTCAAAAACTTCATGCAGCAGGGCAGTTCCATTCAGGAAGCTGTTGCCGCCTATGTCAGTGCTGTCAAGGATGGCTCCTTTCCTGCTGCAGAGCACTGCTTCGTATAAAAACTTCGCGGTCAGACGACCGCTCCTACATCCGGAATAGTACAATCTCCCGTAGGAGCGGTCGTCTGACCGCGATGGAATAACATGACTGTCTGCAAAGATTCACAGGTTTTATAATTTCCACATGAAAACAGTCAACACTATTGACGCCTTGCGCCGCACAATTACTAGCTGGCGCAGCAACGCTGAGCGCATTGCTTTCGTCCCGACCATGGGGAATCTGCATGACGGGCATCTGGCGCTGATCGATGCTGCAAAAAAACAGGCTGACCGCACCGTCGCCAGCATCTTTGTCAACCCGCTGCAGTTTGGTGAAGGGGAGGATTTCGAAACTTATCCGCGAACCCTGGATGATGACAGCAGCCAGCTTGCCAGCCGGGGTGTCGATCTACTGTTTGCTCCACCTGTCGAGGTGATGTATCCGCTGGCGCAACAGTTGCAAACCCGGGTTGAAGTTCCTGAAGTCTCTCATATTCTCGACGGTGAATTTCGCCCCGGATTTTTTGTCGGCGTCGCCACCGTGGTGTGCAAACTCTTCAACATGGTGCAGCCGGATATCGCCGTTTTTGGTGAGAAGGATTTCCAGCAACTGCACATTATCCGCCGCATGGTGGAAGATTTGCAGATGCCCATCGAGATTGTGGCCTCGCCGACAGTGCGAGAGTCCGATGGCCTGGCGATGAGTTCACGCAACAATTACCTCGATGCACAGCAGCGCAAAGTTGCACCGCTGATCTATCGCTCTCTGCAAAAGGCGGCTGAGGAAATAAAACAGGGGGAAGAGGACTACCTGCAGCTGGAATCAGTGGCCCGAGCCTCACTGGAAAATGCCGGGTTTGTTGTTGACTACTTTAGTGTACGCAATGCCGTGACTCTCGATCCGGCGAAAGCAGGGGAGAGCAACCTGGTGATACTAACAGCCGCCTGGCTGGGACGGACGAGGTTGATCGATAATCTTGTCCTGAAGCTATAATCTCATGCTTGTAAAGAGAATAAACGTAACTTCTCAAAAAGTCCGTGCAGGAAAAACCTGTAGGCCGGATGAGCGGAAGCGAAATCCGGCAACCCAAAGCCGGATGACGGCGCTGGAAGATCCGTATTGAATCAAAGATCGGTGAAAGCGCCTTATCCGGCCTACGAT
>JAYELV010000292.1:0-9456 GCA_034717755.1 Pseudomonadota bacterium
TCATGAAAAAGGGCGCTGCCGGCGATTTTTAAGGGATTTTGAACCACAGATGCACACAGATAGACACAGATTTTTAGAAAAATATACCATCCCAATAATTCCGTGTGAACGCCGTCATTGCGAGGGAGCTTAAGCGACTGTGGCAATCTTCAAACCAGATTGCTGCGTCGCCTCTGGTTCCGCGCAATGACATCTGCTTCGTCCAGGATGGTAACTTCTCAATAAATCCGTGCATTGTTCGAGTCAGCGCATGGTCAGGATCAGCCTTTCAGGGACGCGTGAATACGTCCATGTATGCTCTGATAAAACATCCCTGTTTTCGACCGCCATGGATGGCGGAAGTGCCGAAAACGCAGGAGCAGTTGTTCGGCGGAAGCCCTGAAAAGCAGACTCCCAACCCTGCTTCCTGCACGGGGTTATTGAGATGTTACCCAGGATGCATTCAATGCACTGATTTATTGAGAAATTACCGAACTATGCACTACCCCATTGATGAAGTAGGAAAAATCTGTGTCTATCTGTGTGCATCTGTGGTTTATTTTGTAGTTAATTGATGATTCGCTAAAAAAGTTCATCATTCTCACAACTTCCCGGTTTTGTTATGTCTGAATCCCCCTACGTTATTGAAGTTACTGCTGAAAACTTTCAGGCGGTTATCCTCGAAGGCTCCATGGTGCAGCCTGTACTGGTCGATTTCTGGGCCGACTGGTGCCAACCCTGCAAAACGCTGATGCCAATGCTGGCAAAGCTTGCCGATGAGTACCAGGGTGCCTTTGTGCTTGCAAAAATCAATACCGAAGAGCAACAGGAATTGGCTGGCCAGTTCCAGATTCGCAGCATCCCGGCCTGCAAGCTGTTCGTGAATGGTCAAATGGTCGATGAATTCACCGGCGCCCTGCCCGAAGAGCAGATCCGCGCCTTTCTTGACAAGCACATTTCACGTGAATCCGACAACTTTGTCGAGCAGGTGCAGCAGCTGTTGCAGCAGGGTGATGCGGATGCCGCCGCTGATCTGATTGGTCAGGCCCTTAAAGAGAATCCCGCCGATTCACGCGCCATCATTGCCTTTGCGCAACTCAAGGCGAGTATCGGCGAGAGTGATGCAGCACAGCAGGCGCTTGACTCCCTGCCCGAAGATGAGCAGAAAAAACCCGAAGTTGCAGCCATGCGGGCACAGATTGTGTTCGACGAAGTCACCATCAATGCACCTCCGCTGGAAGAGCTCGAAAAAACTGTCACTGCAGACTCAAACGACAGTGAAGCACGCTACCAACTGGCCGCGCAGCTGGTAATGCATAATCAGCTGGAAGCGGCCCTGGATCAACTGATGATACTGCTGCAGAAAGATCGTAGCTATGGCGATGACGCGGCACGCAAGGCGATGATCCGGGTGTTCGACATTCTGGGTGACCATCCCATTACTGCGAAATACCGCAGCCGCATGTTTGGCCTTCTCCACTAAAACAGAGTTCTGAGTGATGAGGACTGAGTGGTGAATTTTCCAGTCTCGGTCATTATCCCGACCTTTAACAGGGAGGATGTGCTTGGGCGTGCCATTGAATCTGTGCTGCAGCAGAGCCTGCCGGCGAAAGAGATCATTATCGTCGATGATGGCTCCATCGATAATACGCAACAAGTGATAGTTGCATTGCAGCGCAGAGCGACTATCCCGGTCAGCACCCTCTTTCAGAAAAACTCCGGTGTCAGCGCTGCCCGCAACAGCGGCATCCGTCACGCCAGCGGAGAGTGGATCGCATTTCTCGACTCGGATGACGCCTGGCTCCCTGACAAACTCAAAAACCAGGCCGAACTGATAGAACAGCATCCGGGATATCGCCTGTGCCACACACAGGAGAGCTGGATTCGCAACGGCGTGCGCGTCAACCAGATGAAGAAGCATGCAAAAAGCGGCGGCGATATTTTCCGTCAGTGTCTGCCATTGTGTGTCATCTCCCCCTCTTCGGTGGTGATTCATCGCTCACTTTTCGATGCTGTCGGACTCTTTGACGAGACCCTGCCTGCCTGTGAAGATTACGATCTGTGGCTGCGCATCTGCGCGCATGAAGCCGTGCTGTATGTCGACACCCCGCAGATTCTCAAATATGGCGGCCATGAGGACCAGTTGTCACGCAAACACTGGGGCATGGATCGTTTCCGCATCAAGGCGCTGCTGAAAATTCTGCAGGATCCAGAACTCGAAACGAGTCAGCAGCAGCTTGTGTACAAAACCCTGCTGCACAAAGCCCGCATACTCCGCCTGGGGGCAGAGAAACGCGGCAATCATCGCAGAGCGGATAAATACAGGGGAATTGAGGCTACCTGCAACAGCCTGTTGGAGAAAACTTGAACATCGAGTATTAATAAAGCATCGGAAATTCACGCCTGATCCTGTCTATTCCAGCATAAACTTCGTCACAAAGCTGCAACGCAATTGAATCGATATTGCTTTTTAACTGTGTCATATTGGTTGCGCCGATCAATGTAGAAGTGACAAAAGGTTGATTGTTGACGAATGCCAGCGCCATCTGACAGACATCCAGGTCGTGCTGTTTAGCCAACGCGATGTATTTTTTGATTGCCGCATCCGTCTGAGGTAAAACACGATGTTCCGGGCGTGTCTCGATAGTGACGCGCGCCCCTTCCGGTCGCGCACCGTCCAGGTACTTGCCGCTGATCATGCCTCTGCACAGCGGTGACCAGGCGAGCAATCCACACTCTTCGTGGATCGCCATCTCACTCAGGTCGGGCTCGAAGTGACGGCATAGCAGGGAGTATTCGTTCTGGATGGAAGCCATTCGTGGCAGATTGTTCTGTTCGGCCAGTTGCAGCCAGTTGCCGAGTCCCCAGGCAGTTTCATTGGAGAGACCGATATGGCGTATCTTTCCTTCCTGAATGAGCGTCTGGAAGCAGCGTAATACCTCGAGGAAATTGTCCAGCTCTGCCTGTGCATCAAATTGTGGTGCGAAGTCCCAGAACTGTCCGAAATGATACGAACCACGGTTGGGCCAGTGCAACTGATAGAGATCGATGTAGTCAGTCTGTAAGCGTTTCAGACTGCCCTCGACAGCCATCTGAATATTTTTTTTATCGATGCTTTTTCCATCCCTGATCCAGCTCAATCCCGGACCAGAAATTTTCGAGGCAAGGATTACCTTGTCACGCACTACCCGTGAAGCAAACCAGTTTCCGATAATGGTTTCGGTGGCGCCAAAAGTCTTTTCACCGGGAGGTATGGCATACATCTCCGCAGTATCAAAAAAATTGACGCCCTGTTCCAGCGCGTAATCCATCTGCTCGAATCCCTCTTCCTGTGTATTTTGAAGGCCCCAGGTCATGGTGCCCAATCCGATAACGCTGACCTGCAGATCGGTTTGGCCTAGTGTTCGATATTTCATATTCGTCTCTTCGTAGTCATGGACATCGGTGTAACATCTCGATAACCCTGCGCTAACTCGAACAATGCACGGACTTTTTGAGAAGTTACACATTGCTTTATTAAGTCGTTGTCCTGAATCCTCATTATATATGCCCTTTTATGAGATCAAAAACATGGGTTACTCGATTTTCTTGTGTAAGATAGATACGGTATTTTGTTACATCCATTTTACGCCATCCGTTTTTCTCAATACTCTCTGACCCTGGAGTAGCGGAAATTTGATACATTGTCGTTGTCCAAAAATAACTTCCCGATCCTGCTTGCCCTGTTGTCCCTCTTCTGCGTTCCAGCAAGAGTTACATAACGCTGCTATGCGCCCCTTGCTGCGCCTTGAAGATGAACAACATTGCTGCGCGATATCGGGAAGTTATTTATGGACAACTCCTTTGTTTAACCTGACATCTGTGATTTGAATACATGCCTCATCCCTTATGCATCTCTGCGGCAGGAACTGAAATGATCTGCTTTGTCATTGCCTACAGGGCTGAAGCTGCTGCACTGATCAATTATTTCAGGCTTGAGAAACAGCAACAGCAGGAGTTCCCGCTCTATCGCCATAAGAATATTACACTGGTGATCTCAGGCAGCGGCAAGAGCAATGCTGCAGCGGCTACAGCATACCTCTACGGCAAAACAGGGTTTCATAGCGACGCCGTGTGGATCAACCTCGGCATCGCCGGTCATGCGCTTGATGCTCAGGGCAGCACCTGTCTCGCCAGCAAGGTCATCGACGTTGCAACACAGCGAGTATTGCATCTATCGCTTCCCGACAAACCCCCATGGAAAACAGCCGCGTTATATACCTATGATCAACCTCACAGGAGTGATCAGCGCGACAAGGGAATGTTCGACATGGAGGCCAGCGGCTTTGCTTTTACCGCGAGACGCTTTACACAACCGCAGTTCGTGCATTGCATCAAGGTCATCTCGGATAATCAAAAAACTGGTATCAGCACTCCCTCTTCCGCTATGCTTGAGAAGTGGATGATGTCGCAGATGAGTCTAGTGGACGATTTTCTGCAATCACTTTTACAGGTCTATAACAGATGAACAAGAAAATCACATATCTGGTCACCGGTTGCAGCCGTGGAATCGGCGCCGCTATCACTCATCGCCTGCTCGAAATGGAACACCAGGTGGTCGGCATCAGCCGCAATCTGCCTGATTTCAGTTCGGAAAATTTTACGCACATCACCGCTGACCTTAGTGATCTACGCTCTCTGCCTGAAAAATTGAATGAAATCTCCGCAAACCACCCCGATGTGAATGGATTGATTCTAAATGCCGGTCAGGGAGTGTTCGGTTCCCTGGAACAGTTCTCCGTACTGCGCATCGAGCAGCTGATCAACCTCAATCTCACCAGCCAGATACTGATTGCACGGAAATTTTTGCCCGCCATGAAGGCAAAAAAAAGCGGCAATCTGATCTTTATCGGTTCAGAAGCAGCTCTCGCCGGCGGCAGGAACGGCGCGGTCTACAGCGCCACCAAGTTCGGCCTGCGCGGACTGGTGCAATCGCTGCAGGAGGAGTGCTCTGCCAGCGGCGTACGTGTCGGCATCATCAATCCCGGCATGGTCAACACCTCCTTTTTTGACGAACTCGGCTTCCAGCCCGGCGACAAACCCGGCGAGCATCTGATCGCCGAGGATGTTGCAGAAGCTGCGCTGTTGATGCTGAATGCAAGAGAGGGCGCGGTGATACAGGAGATCAACCTGCAGCCGCAGAAGAAGGTGATCCAGTTTTTAAAATAACTGGAAGAAAAGAAAACTTTTTTATCCACAGATGAACACAGATATACACAGATAGCCATGTTGCTCTTAACCCGTTTGAATCTGTGGATAGGAGCGTAGGGTGGTATAAACGACAGCGCATCCCACCGTTTTTTCCGCTGCAATGTGCTTCGCTCATTCTACAAATCCATACCAAATACAGGAGAATGCAGTCTCTTTTCATCCGTGTTTATCTGTGTTCATCTGTGGAAAAATAACCCATAATTATTTACACCTCTGCCATGTCGCCCTTCTCCTGCAGCCAGCTTTTGCGGTCACCGGCGCGTTTTTTGGCAAGCAGCATATCCATCATGCACATGGCTTCATCTTCAGAATCCACCGTCAACTGCACCAGACGTCTGGTGTCCGGGTGAATGGTCGTCTCACGCAACTGCTTCGGGTTCATCTCACCCAGTCCCTTGAAGCGCTGGATGGAAATTTTGCCACGCAGCTTCTCCGCGGCAATACGGTCAAGAATCCCCTCTCTCTCAGCGTCATCGAGTGCATAGAAGACTTTCTTTCCCACATCGATGCGAAACAGCGGCGGCATGGCGACATAGGCGTGCCCTTCCTGTACCAGTTTGGGGAAATGGCGCATGAAGAGCGCACACAATAGGGTGGCGATATGCAAACCATCGGAGTCTGCATCGGCAAGAATGCAGATCTTGCCGAATCGCAGCCGCGACAGATCACTGCTGCCGGGATCGACTCCGATAGCCACGGAGATATCATGCACCTCCTGCGAGGCCAGCACTTCGGCAGAATCGACCTCCCATGTATTCAGTATCTTGCCGCGCAGCGGCATAATCGCCTGAAAAACTTTGTCCCTGGCCTGCTTGGCTGAACCACCGGCAGAGTCCCCCTCAACCAGAAACAGCTCTGTCATGCTGGAGTCTGTCGAGGTGCAGTCAGCCAGCTTGCCCGGCAGGGCCGGCCCCTGAGTAATCTTCTTGCGCGCCACCTTGCGTCCTGCGCGCATGCGCATCTGCGCAGAGCTGATGGCCAGCTCGGCAATTGCTTCACCGGCATCTGTATGCTGATTGAGCCACAGACTGAAACTATCCTTGACAACGCCGGAGACAAATGGCGCACATTCACGCGATGAGAGCCGCTCCTTGGTCTGGCCGGAAAATTGCGGATCCGCCAGCTTGACAGAGAGAATGTAGCTAAGCTTGCTCCAGACATCATCCGGAGACAATTTCACCCCGCGCGGCAGCAGATTACGAAACTCACAGAATTCGCGCACTGCCTCCGTCAACCCCGAGCGCAGCCCGTTGACATGCGTCCCCCCCTGCACCGTCGGGATCAGGTTGACATAACTCTCCGTGACCGCATCACCCCCCTCCGGCAGCCACGCAATCGCCCAGCTTGCCGCCTCTCTATTGCCTGACAGATCACCGACAAAAGGCTCCTCGGGCAAGCGCACACTCTGCTGCAGTGAGTCGACAAGATAGTCGCGCAGTCCATCTTCGTAATACCATTCACTGTTGCTGTCGCTGTTTTCATCCTTGAAACTGATGCGCAAACCGGGACAGAGCACCGCTTTGGCGCGCAGCAGGTGCGCCAGCTGTCGCACAGAGAATTTGTTTGAGTCGAAGTATGCTGCATTCGGCCAGAAACGCAGCACCGTTCCGCTATTGCGCTTACCAACTGCTCCTATCTCTTCGAGCTCGGATGCCTTCTCACCATTTGCAAAGGCGATGTTGTACTCCTTACCATTGCGTTTGACCCATACCTCCAGATGGGTTGAAAGCGCATTGACGACAGAGATGCCGACACCGTGCAAACCACCAGAAAACTGGTAGCTCTTGTCAGAAAACTTACCACCGGCATGGAGCTTGGTGAGAATCACCTCGACTCCGGAGACACCCTCCTGCGGATGGATATCAACCGGCATGCCGCGCCCGTCATCACGCACCTGCAGCGAGCCATCCTTGAACAGGATCACCTCGATACTCTTTGCAAAACCGGCGATCGCCTCATCTACGCTGTTATCCACCACCTCCTGGGCGAGGTGATTTGGACGGGTGGTATCGGTATACATGCCGGGGCGCTTGCGCACCGGATCGAGACCACTGAGCACCTCAATGGCGGATGCATCATAATTGCTCATTGCAGGACTACTCATTCAAAAATCACTCATTATAATCCAGCAGTCCTGAATAGGGGGTATGGAGTTGGTAGTTGCCGCCGAGAGAAGCCCTGATCCCTTCCAGGGTGCGCGGCACGCCGGTGCTGCAGAGATAATTATTTGCCAGCTCCCGGTGATAATCCCTGCTTCCCTCCGGCCTGATGGATCTCCAACGGGAGTTTTTCAGAGGCACTATCTGTGTGCTGCTTTGCGGACTGGCATAGGCATAGCTGCGATATTCACCTGTAGAGCATCGCAATCCCTCATAATTCAGGCTGCTGATACGCTTACCGCTTTTGATCGCAATCCAGTAACGCACCACGCGATCTTTTTTATTCACCCGGATCGAGTCCTGATCAATATAGAGCAAAGCGTCTATTGGCCCGTGATCGATGCTCAGCTTTTTCAGTGACTGCAGCGAAACCGCAGGAATTGCTCCCTTCTGCTCCTTCCAGGGAGCCACCAGGGAGTCATCAAAATCAAATTTGTCACGATCATTCTCTCCGCGTAAATGGTCATATGGATCGGTCTCGTCATCGGCATAGATGGGTGTGGTGAAGATCACAGCCAGTAAAATCAGTAGCAGTCGCATCATCTTTGTTTTCCAAATTCATGTAATATAGTAATGATAACCCTCAGGAGCCTGTCCGAGAATAAAAAAACTGTTGGGGACGTAACATCTCAATAACCCTGCGCAGACTCGAACCAATGCACGGACTTTTTGAGAAGATACCTGCGGACATCAAAATAAAATCAATCAAGAGAATCATAATCCGGTGAGCAAAAAAAAACCCGACACAACCATAGCTGATAATATCCCCTTTGAACAGGCGCTTGCCGAACTGGAGCAACTGGTAGAGGAGATGGAGAGAGGTGATCTCTCCCTGGATGACTCCCTCAAATCCTTTGAGCGCGGCATCGCATTGACGCGGCATTGCCAGCACTCTTTACAGGCAGCCGAGCAAAAGGTCACCATGTTGAGTACCCCGTCAACCGACTCGGAAACAGAGGTTTTCAAACAGTGATCGATAACAGCAGTTATCTGAATCGCTGCCAAAGCCGCATTGAAGTTGCTCTGCAACGGCATCTGCCATCACTGCAGCGCCTGCCGCTGGAACTGCATGAGGCAATGCACTACTCCGTAATGACACCGGGAAAACGCATTCGCCCGCTGCTTGTATATGCCGCCGGCCACGCCTTCGGAGCGCCACCAGAAACTCTTGATAAAGCAGCCTGCGCAGTCGAATTCATCCATGTCTTCTCGCTGATTCATGACGATTTGCCGACGATGGATGATGATGAGCTGCGGCGAGGACTGCCGACATGCCATGTCAAATTTAGTGAAGCAATCGCCATCCTCGCCGGAGACGCACTGCAGTCTCTCGCTTTTGAAGTGCTCTGTGACGGCGATATCGATGCATCCATGCGCCTGAAAATGATAGCGGAGCTGGCCAGCGCAACCGGATCACACGGCATGGCGGGAGGGCAGGTGATGGATCTGACTGCCACCGGCAACAGTTTGACACTACCAGAGCTGGAAAATTTGCATATTCACAAAACCGGGGCGCTGATTCGCTCCAGTGTTCTGATGGGAGCAATGGCGGCGCCCGGAGAGAAGCAACATCTGCAGCAGCTTGATCACTATGGCAAATGCATCGGCCTGGCATTTCAGATCGTTGA
This sequence comes from Pseudomonadota bacterium, assembly GCA_034717755.1. Classification (GTDB taxonomy): domain Bacteria; phylum Pseudomonadota; class Gammaproteobacteria; order Chromatiales; family Chromatiaceae; genus Sva-25. The sequence goes on from JAYELV010000292.1 coordinate 9,017, forward strand.
TGACATTCTCGATATTACCGGCGACACCGAAACTCTTGGCAAAACAGGAGGTAAGGATGCCGCCCAGCAAAAAACCACCTATGCTTCACTACTTGGACTCCCACAGGCGAGTGAAAGGGCCTCACAACTCTACGACGATGCCGTAGCCGCCCTGGATGCATTCGATGAGCGCGCCGATCCGCTGCGTGAGCTTGCCAAATTGATCATTCAACGCTCCTATTGAGGGGTTGTCCTCAACCCGGTCGTCCATCTTTTTCGTAATTTCTAAAAAAGTCCGTGCATTATTCGAGTCTGCGCAGGGTCGGGATCAGCATTTCAGGGACGCGTGAATACGTCCATGGTCGCTTCCGGCATCCTGCCTCTGGCGACATTAATACATCCATGTATGTCATAAGCTCTGATAAAACATCCCTGTTTTATACAGCCCTGAAAAGCAGACT
>JAYELV010000293.1:0-6260 GCA_034717755.1 Pseudomonadota bacterium
AATCATTGTTAAATAGGATCTCTCACATTCGTTCGAGATGACAAAACTAACGATTTAGGAGTATTGCAAGGGCCTCATAAGTGAGTGTTTACTATGTTTAAACAATCGCTAATGCAATTATTTCAGGATAAATCCCGGTGGCGCTTTTTTCCAGGGGTAGCCGTCCACTCCCATCTGGTATCCCCGTTCGAAGAGCTTCGTCATGTAGACAGGGTCAAACTCCTCCTTTGACTCCTCGGTGAAATCCGGGGGAATATAGGCGAGATTGAATACATTGCCATCGCGTTCCGTCAAAGCATAGATCTGGTAGAGATCGCCAATGCCCTGAGTTCTGATTAGAGAGTCGATGGTGCGCATGCCGATGGGAAGAAGATTGCGTTTCATGCCGAGATAGTTTGGATCCAGAAATGAGTTTCTGATGACGTAGACATTGGGTTTACCCTTCACCCTGAGCACCCTTTTGATCTTTCGCCAGTCAATCGCCGCCGGGTAGACGAACACTTGCGATCCGGTGCCGCCGTCAACATGCAATTCATCGTAGAGGGTGCCATTGTGCTCGACAGGAATGGAGACTGGAGGGAACGCAATCGGAATGGATGCCGAAGCAAGCAGGATTTTGTGAATCAACTCGACTTTGTCACTCCTGTTGCTGGCGGCTATGAACCCAATATTCCAGATAACCGAGCGGCCTGCTTCAAGGTTGACGGTGCCGACAAAGAGACGCCGTCCCTTTTTGGTTTCTGTGGCGATATCATCGACCATTTCAGCAGTGATATATTTTTTCAGCAATTTTTGCAGTGGTTCAGTATGCGCCAGTGAATCACCCAATGCGACAGCGATGACATTCCGTTTGTTCGCTATATCTTTCGTGGATATAGTCGTGTAGATCTCCTTGAGCTGATCATCATAGTCGGATCCCAGAAATGCAAATGGAGCTGTCAGGGCGCCGGTGCTGACTCCGGTTACCATGGTAAATTGGGGACGTGTCCCTGCTGCTGACCAGCCGGCAAGCAATCCGGCGCCAAAGGCGCCATTGGCGCCGCCGCCTGAGATTGCAAGATAGTTGTGCGGTTTGGCATAGATTCCTGAGAAGTTTTGACGAGCCTCGGCTTGCGACATTGTCAGCAATGATTTCCGGGTGAATTGAGGCAACTCATCACCCCAGAAGCGGCCATGTATGACGCCTGTCAGTTTTACTTCCTCAATGAGGTTCTTCGGAACAGATTGGTGATCAGGAATGGTGGCGCAGCCACTCAGCGCCACAATAAGTGCAAAGCAAAAGAGCGGGGTAATTTTCATTGGAGATACCGTAGAGATTAGCTACATGGACAGCGGAAGTTATTTTTTCTCAGCAACTGTAACAGGAGTTTTGTTGCAACTGGTCCAGGGAACCTGCAGATCGGCTCCTCCTTTGCATCGATACAGGGCGCCGTTGGCAAAGCCTACCCAGGCCTCGCGAAACTTGCCGTCGGCGGCAATGGCGGTGACAGCTACATCCGGGATATTTCCGGCTTCGGCACAGCTTGCCCAGGTTGGTCCGGCTGATTCGCCACCGCCAAGGCAATATTGAACCGTACCGTCACTGTATCCAACCCATGCATCCCGGTAATTTTCGGCATGATCGATGACGGTCACGGAACGCTCGACTGGCTGTGCCTCTTTATCAGGCTCGGCAGACAGCGGAGAAAGGAGTGATACAGCGGCCAGGCCGACAAAGCATTTCAGGAATCTCTTGGTTTTCATAAGTTCACATCCATAATTCGTAATTACTCAATAAGTCCGTGCCAATGCTGTCATTGCGATGAGCTGAAAGCGACGCGGCAATCTGGTTTATAGATTGCCGCAGTCGCTTAGGCTCCCTCGCAATGACATCTGTTTATACAGAATGTATTCAATGCATAGAGTTATTGAGAAGTTACCATAATTTGTAATTTCTCAATAAGTCCGTGCATTGATTGAGCCTGTGCAGGGGGTTATTGAGATGTTACCATAATTCGATATTGGGAGTTTCTTGTCACAGCGTAACTATTCACCATGTGAGAGAGCGTCGCTGATATCAGGTACATCTACCGGAAAACGCCGTAAATACGTCCCTGGTCGCTTACGGCGTCCTGCCTCACACGATAATGACGAGTTACGTCACAGCGACAGTTTACCGATGAGCGTCTCTTTATGAAAGCTGCGGTTTAACCCTGTTGTTGATGAAGACTCCTAATGCGTTCAGTTCGGGGTATCTTTCGACCATCTCCATGACGTACTCCAGCACCAGCGGAATATCTTCGAGATACCCCTCTTTGGAGTCACGCCGGTAGAGGCGGGCAAAGATGCCGGCAACTTTGATGTGACGCTGTACGCCCATGAGGTCGAACCAGCGCTGGAATTTGGCTTCATCCTGCTGCGGCATCAGGCCTGACTGAATCGCCAGCTGACAGTAGCCTTCGGCCCAGGCGTCGACCTGTTCGAGCGGCCAGCGAATATAGGCGTCCTTCAACAGCGACACCAGGTCGTAGGTGATGGGTCCGATGACGGCATCCTGAAAATCAATGACACCGGGACCATGCGTTGCGACAATCATTAAATTTCGGCAATGGTAGTCACGATGTACGAAATGCTGTGGCTGCTGCCTGGCAGAGTCGATCAGCAGGGTGAACAGCCGGTCCAGCATGCGATTCTCTGCATCATCGAGAGTGAGTCCAAGGTGTTTTTGGCACAGCCACTCTCGAAACAGTTCCAGTTCCATGCCAAGCAGCGACTCATCGTAGTGCGGCAAATCATCAATGTTTGTGCAGGCTTGCATGGCTGAAAGGGCGCCAAGCGCGTCGCCATAGAGTCTGGGCGCTGTCTCTTCATTGAGTTCAGAGAGATAGAGGGTGTCTCCAAGGTCTTCGAGCAGCAGAAACCCCTGCTGCAGATCCTCGGCATGGATATGCGGTACATGCACTCCGGCAGCTTCAAGGCGTTTGCTGATATCGACAAAGGGGTGACAATCTTCGCGTGGCGGCGGCGCATCCATGGCGATGCGTGTTGCGCCATTCGCCAGGGTGAGGCGAAAATAGCGGCGAAAGCTGGCATCGCCGAACAACGGTTCGATGCTGTAGCCGTTGATGCCACAGTCATTGGCTAACCAGTGATTGAGTTGGGAGAGGCGTTCAGGCATTGCTTTTCTCTATGAAAGGGTAACTCCTCAATAACTCCGTGTAATGCTCATATTCTATGCAGGGCTGGAACCCGCCTTTCAGGGACGCGTGAATACATCCCTGTAAGCTCTGATAAAACATCCCTGTTTTATACAGCCCTGAAAAGCAAATTCCAGCCCTGCTTTCCTGCATGGAGATATTGAAATGTTACGTGGAAAATAGTTTATAAAATAGTCTGGAGCTGAATTGTCGCATATCATCGGCAATCATATAAAAACAGGGCAGTGCGACCAGGATCAGTCCGGTGGCGAACAGCAGTCCGAAACCCAGGCTGATCGCCATGGGCGCCAGAAATGCGGTCTGCCCTGTGGCAAAAAAGATCAGTGGTGAAATGCCGAGAAATGTTGTGATAGTAGTGAGCATGATCGGGCGAATACGCATACGTCCAGCTTCGACCATGGCGTCGACGCGATGCATGCCTTTGCCGCGCAGTTTTCTGGCAAAGTCGACCAGGATCAGGGAGTCATTGACGACGATACCGGAGAGGGCCAGAAAACCGATCATCGATAAAAACTGGATGTGGATACCGAACAGCAGATGGCCGATGATGACGCCGATCAGTCCAAAGGGGATGGAGATCATCACCACGAATGGGTCGAGCACCGACTTGAAAAGCGCGGCGAGAATGAAGAAGATGATGAACAGCGCGATCACTCCGGCCCTTTTCATGCCGGCCATCGATTCGTTGGCCTCTTTCTTGGAGCCGAGATAGAGCAGGCTGTAGCCGGGCAGGCGTTCCTCCAGGTCAGCAAATGCGGCATCGATTTTCTCCACCACTTCGTTCGGTGTGATGATGTTGGCGTCCACGTCGGCAGAGACCGTAGCGAGGCGCTGCATATCGCGGCGGCGAATGCTGTCGAAACCGCGGCTTTTTTCAATCTTTGCAACATCGCCGAGATAGATGGTGCGACCGTCATCGAGTGTGATCGGTAACTGTTCGAGCTGGAAATTGCTGTGCCGAATCGACTGCGGGTAAATCAGCCGCACCGGAATGCGCTTGTTGCGCCAGTTGACCTGCGTCACTTCCAGACCGAGAAAGCCGGTGCGCATCGCGTTTGCCAGATTCTCCTGCGAGAGCCCGAGCTGTCTGCCGTGCTCATTGAGTTGGTAGCGGTATTCCAGTTTTCCGGGTTCCATATCATGCTGCACATCATGCACCCCGGGAATTTTTTGCAAAAAGGTGGTCAGCTTCTGTGCCTGCTGCTGTAGTACAGCAACCTGTTCACCGGCGATACCCACTTCGATATCCTTACCTTCAGGTCCGCCCGATGGGCGCAGAATAGAGAGCTTGCTGATGCCGGGAAGTTTCAGCATACGTTCACGCATATCGTTGATGATCTCCCCGGTTGGCCGCTCACGGCTGCCTTCACGAGAGAATTTGAGACTCACCACAGGGGAGACATAGTTTTCGATGAAACCAATTGGCTTTCTCTTTTGCAGATCCACGATCAGCTGGATTTGATTATTGCCGAATTTGACCCGGTTGAAATCGATGAAGGTGATGCCGACATTGGTCAGCACGGTATTGAGTTCATTCTCCTCAAGCTGCTTGAAGAGTATCTGCTCCATCTGCTGTGCAAGCAGGGATGACTCCTCCAGGGTATAGGTGACAGGGGCTTCCACATTGATGAAAAACTGTCCCACATCGCTCTGGCCAAACAGTAAAAACGGAATGCGCGTGACAGCGATGGTGACGACAATGGCAAGCACACCAATGGTGAGCAGCGCCGTATGGTAGCGGTAGTGCAGGGCTGTACGCAGCAGTTTCAGATAGCGTTTGTTCATGCGCTTCCACACGGCGCGATGATCTTTTTGTGCTGAAGCCGGTTTGAGCCACTCCGCGGCATGTGACGGCAGAATGCCGAAAGCCTCGATCAGTGATCCCGCCAGCGAGGCGATGACCACGGCGGGGATGGCTGCGATGAATGCCCCCATGGTGCCGGTGATGCCGAAAATCGGCATAAAGGCGGCAATGGTGGTGGCGGTGGATGCGACGACAGGCCAGAAAACCTCTTTGGCGCCCAGGCTGGCGGCAAGATGCGGCTCCATGCCCTCCTCGACATGGCGATAGATGTTTTCAGTCACGATGATAGCGTCATCGACGACGATGCCCAGGGCGACCAGAAAAGCGAACAACGACACCATATTGATGCTGTATCCGGCATAGTGGATGAAGATCACCGCTGTCAGAAATGAGAGCGGAATTCCCAGCGCTGTAATGCCGGCGACACGAAAATTCAGCAGCAGATAGAGTGACAGCAGCACCAGCGCCAGGCCGACGATACCCGATGAAGTCACTGTGTTGAGACGGGTTTTGACATACACGGAGAAGTCGCTGAAGAAGCCCGAGCCAACCCCGGCAGGGAGCCGCTGCTGCAATGTATCGGCGTATTCCCTGACCATCCTGGCAACTTCGATGGTCGAGCCGGCGGAGGTTTTATTGATGGTGAGATTGACGGAGGGTTTGCCCATAAAGCGTCCCAGCGTGACCGCTTCGGCAAATCGCAGTTCAGTTTCGGCAATATCACCCAGACGCAGCAGACCGCCCTCATCGTTGCTGCGGATCGCAATTTTCGCCAGCGCCTGCTGCTGCGGGGCCGTACCGATGCCGCGCAGGCGGATATCACCCTCGCTGGTGCGCAGTGATCCACCGGGAAGGTCCCGCAGGTTGCTGCGCAATGCTTGTGCGACCTGTTCAAGCGTAACCTGGTAGGCTGCCAGTTTTGCCGGATGGACAATGATCCACAGCTCCCACTCCCGATCCCCGGCGATGCCGACCGAGGCAACATCCTTTAACTGCGCCAGCTGCCGGCGGGTATCATCGGCCAGCTGATTGAGGTAGTCACGCGAGACATCGCCATAGAGACTCAGGGAAATCACCGGAAAACGGCTCTCCAGGCGCGTCATGGTGGGCTCGTCGACCTCTTTGGGAATGTCGGGAATCACCTTGTCGATGGCATTTCCTGCGTCGCGCAGAAAATCATCGACGTCTGCGCCGCTCTTGAGCTTGATGAGGATTTTGGATATCCCTTCGCTGCTGGTCGAGGTCATCACATCGACGTC
>JAYELV010000293.1:6360-9405 GCA_034717755.1 Pseudomonadota bacterium
GCTCTCCACTAACGGCGATATGTGCAGGATGGGTGGCGGTGGTTGCATCGGGATCAGGCTGGATCGCGACCAATATTCCATCGTATGCCTTGTTATCGATAGTGACCATCACCTCTGCTCCGGGCTGCAATCCCTTGACGACGGAGGCAGGAAGATTGAAGCGCGCCTCGAGTTGTGCGTCGATGATCTCCACCGCCATGCCACTCAGGGCTGTTGCATAATCACCGGGATCGACACTCACGCGGTTGACGAGTCCGTCGAATGGAGCGCGCAGGGTGGTTCTTTCAACATTGCGCTGCGCCTTGTCACGAGCGGCTTTTTTCAGGGTAAGGCGCTGTTGCGCGGTATCGAGTGCAAACTTGAGACGCAGATATTCGCCGCGCAGCTGAGTCAGTTTTTGCTGTGCAACATCGAGAGATGACTGTGAACTGAGCTTGCTGCCGAGTTTGCCGAGTCGATCGACCTCGGCTTGAGAGAGTTGTTCGTTGTGCGCCGCCAGCGCCAGCAGATCGCGATCACGCTCGATGCCTGCGGTCTCCTGCTGCAGCATCGCTTGTGTCTCACGCAGACGGTCCCGGTAGTCGTCAGCATCGATCATCAGCAGCGCATCACCCCTCTTGACCCGCTCTCCGGGCTCAATTTTTACAGCGCTGATGACGCCGGGGATTTGAAAAAACAGATTGGCGCGGCGCGCGGGCTGCAGACGCCCGCTCACCTGTAATGTGGGTTTCAGTGTTTTAGCTGATACAATGACGGTCTGCACGCGGGTAACCTGTGCTTCCCTGGTTTCGTTTTTGGGGGGCGGCTTAAAAGCGATCAGCAGTTTCACCGCCAACAGGGTGATGGCGACGATTGTGATCAGGGTGAGAATTCGAAACATTGTGCGCATGAGTTATCTGCTTGAGGAGACCTTGCGTGGTATTCGAGGATGTTAGAAGCGAAGCAATCTCCAGGCCGCAGGTCGCTCGAATAAACGGGAATCTATGAATAAATCAGAACTTCCTTTATTATCCGGTATTTCAGAGTATTCATCGTTGTAAAGATGCCATTCTAATAGAGAACACCTGTCACGTGAAAAAGTTTCACCTTTTGACCATGTCAGTGCTGTTGTTATTGACAGCGACTACTGCCACTGCCGGGAGCGTTACGCCCTCCTGCCAGGCGCGCACAGTTGTGTTCGAGGATGTGGAGGATCTCACCGACAGGGTTGAAATTGTTGCCGACAGCGGTGAAGTCTTCATGAAAAACGAGCTGCTGGTTTTCACTGGCAATGTACAGATGAGACATGCTCAACAGAGAGTCACTGCAGATGAGATTCGCTACTCACGCAAGCTGAACCAGGCTACAGCGTCTGGTGATGTGGGCTGGCAGCAGGCGGGTTTCGAGGTGGATGCACAGAGTGCAGCGGTGGATATCAACAGCCGCTCTGCCGAGCTGCAAAATATCAGTTATCGCATCCTGGAGGTTGGCGGTCAGGGCAAGGCCAGCAGCGCCAGTGTCAGAGAGGCCGGGGTCTCCCGCTTATATGACATCAGCTACAGTACCTGCCCGCCTGAGGCCGAGACGTGGCGCATTACGGCAAAAAGCATCGATATCGACAGAGAGAATGGCGTTGGCAAGGCGACAGGCGCCAGGCTTTCATTCATGGGTATGACGCACCCGGCGCTTCCGGGATTCTCGTTCCCACTCGACGATAGCCGCAAAAGCGGTTTTCTGGTTCCTAAAATCGGCTACTCTGAAAGCACCGGGATTGATTTCTCGATACCCTACTACTTCAATCTTGCGCCAAATTACGATGCAACACTGACGCCGCGTATTACATCTGAACGTGGTGCATTGATGGGGGGAGAGTTTCGTTATCTGACCCCGATTCATAGCGGCAGCCTGTTTGGCGAAATCGCCTTTCATGACACTAAGTATCCCTATGATGACCAGACACGCTACGTCATCAGTGCGCAAAATCAATCAAAATTCAATACGCATCTGAAGGCGGATATTAATTATAACTACCTCTCCGACATCAACTATCTGGAGGATTTCAGCGGTAACCTGTCACTCAGAAGCAGCCGCTATGCTAACCAGACGGCGCGACTCTCCTATGATGAGGAAAACTGGAGCGGAAGCCTGCTGGTAGAAAATCTCCAGGTGATCGATGCGGATACCGAGTTACCCTATAAGCGATTACCACAGCTCGATTTTAACTGGTACAAGCTGCACCGCTATGGTCTGGTGAGTCGCCTCGATGCCCAGTTGACGCAATTTGAGAGGAGCGATTCGGTCACGGGGGGGCGTCTGCATCTGCGTCCTGCTGTGGGCGTTGACTGGATCAAACCCTGGGGGCATATGAAAAGCATGCTGAGCGGCCATTTTACCGACTACAACCTGGAAAATGTCAGCCCGGAAAACCCCGCCACCATCACACGCAACCTCTATACACTCTCTGCAGATGGCGGTCTCTTTTATGAGCGCCAGGCGCAGTGGTTCGCTCATGCCGGTCATCAGACGCTGGAGCCGCGGCTTTTCTACCTCTATACACCCTTCGAAGACCAGGAGGATATTCCACTTTTTGATACCAAGCTTGCAGACTTCAGTTTTGCCAACCTGTTTCGTGAAAATCGCTTTGCCGGATTCGACCGTATTGGCGGAGCCAATCAGATTACAGCTGCACTGACCACCCGATTTATTGATAACAGCAGCCAAAAAGAGTGGGCGCGTGCCAGTTTGGGACAAATCTACTACATCGATGAGCGCAGCGCAGCAGCCTTTCCTGATCAGGTTGCAAATACAGACACATCGCAATTTGTTGGCGAACTCTATGCCCGCTTGACTGATTTGTGGTCGACAGAGGCGGTATTGCAATGGGATCCGCATGAAGAGCTGGTAGAGAAAAGCCTGTTGCGCCTCAGCTACCATGACGATCCTAAAAAGCGTTTTGTTAGCGTTGCATACCGAAAAGATCGCTCACAACCTGCAGAATTTACAGATCTCTCATTTCGTATGCCACTGAGCACAAATATGAATGCCGTGGGGCGGTGGCAGTATTCA
>JAYELV010000294.1:0-1862 GCA_034717755.1 Pseudomonadota bacterium
TTCATAAAAAAATGCAATCTGCATCATCAGTCGATAATAAATGCATCATCACTTATCAGGCGGCTAATTTTCCAAGTCTAGTCAGAGCATCTTGCAGTCTTGTTGTCTGATTATCATGTGGAGAGATGCTCTTGAGTACATGCAGATGATAATTCGCCTGGTGAAATTCACCGATCATTGCTTGATAGTAACCGATCACTCCATTGAAACTTATGGCTTCTGTTATATGGAATACTTTGCGATCTGGGTAAAGTGAGGTCAAAGTGAGCTTGTTGTCAAAAACTTCAGTAAATTTTTTGAATTTTCTTTTATGCAGTATATATTCAGCATAGTTCAGTTTGGCAAATAGATACGAGGGGTTCCTTTCAAGGTTTTCAAGCATTATCTTTTTGGCTTTAAAAATTCTCCCGGTCGATTGATAAGCAGCATAGAGATAGTTGTAAAGCTGAGGCATATGCGGGTATCTCTCGATCAGCTCCCGTAACTCTTTGATCGTGCCGCGTGGGCTGACCTGTATTCTGTCATACAGATCTTCTATCTGAGCCTGCACTTCATCTGGTAATGAGCGGGACCCGTTAGTATCCATAGGTTCGTCAGTAATGATGTAATCCAGTTCCATTGTCTCATCTACATGATGGACACTCGTCCTCGCTGGTGAGCGGGATTTTACCTTCTTCTTTCTGGCGTTTTTATCTCTTTTTTTGCTCATCTCTCAATCCCAACTCAACGCCCCGCCTGTCTGGTATTCCGTCACCCTGGTCTCGAAGAAGTTTTTCTCTTTTCTCAGGTTGGCCTGCTCATCCAGCCATGTCAGGGTCGCTTCCGCGCCGGGGAAGGGCTCTTCCAGCTCGAGTGAGCGTGCGCGGCGGTTGGCGATGAAGCGGAACTGGCCGATGTGGTCTTCCGCCGAGTAGCCGAGGATCGGGTCTTTGAGCAGGTAGTTGGCGTAGCCTGATTCCGCCGCCTCCGCCTCTTGCCACATCTCGCTGATCGCTTTCGGATCGAGCTTGACCTTTTCTTCGCGGATGATGGTCTTGGCAACGCGGATGCCGAAGGAGGCGTGCATCACCTCGTCGCGCATGATGTACTGCAACTGCTCTGCAGTGCCTTTCATGAGGCCGCGGCGCTGCAGCGCGAAGATGGGGCTGAAACCGTTGTAGAACCAGCAGCCCTCGAAGATGCCGGCGAAAAAGATATAGGCCATGACGAAGTTTTCCAGCTCGTCACGGTCATGCAGGTCGATGTCCGGGCGCAGCACCGAGCTGAGGCGGCGGTTGGCAATCTGGATCTTGGCGTTGATCTGCGGCACCACGCGGTAGCGGTTGTAGATCTCGCCCTGGTCGAGGCCGATGGTCTCGATGCAGTGCTGGTAGGTCCAGGTATGCAGCGCCTCTTCGTAGACCTGGCGCGCCTGGTAGATCTGCAGCTCCGGGGCGCTCATCTTCTCCATCACCGCCAGGCCGATGTTGCGCATGGCGAGTATGTCGGAGGTGGTGAGGTAGGAGAGCACGTTCTCGTAGAGATGCTTCTCTTCCAGCGTCAGCTTGTGCTGGTAGTCGTGCAGATCCTGGGTCATGTTGATGTCAAGCGGCGTCCAGTGGTTCTTGTTGGCATTGAGAAAGTAGTCCCACGCCCAGGGGTATTTGAACGGCGCCAGCTGGTTGATGTCCGTCATACCGTTGATGACGCGCTTGTCATCGGGGTTGACGGGCTTCATCGAAGCAGCGGGTGCAGCATCTTCTACTGCAGCAGTTGCAGCATTATTGTCGGCTTCCACAACTGCCGGGGCAGGAGTGGGTGTATTGATTTTTGGTGAGAGTGGATCGTCCCAGTTCAGCATGGGTTTGGCCTCTGGTGTGTTT
>JAYELV010000294.1:1962-6024 GCA_034717755.1 Pseudomonadota bacterium
TATTGACACGCCTCGCAGTCAGGATCGAGAATCGAACAGGCCTTTGGGGCTGCCGGTTCCGCTTCGGCTGCTGCGGCATTGCTGCCTTCGGCCATCTTCTCGACGTGGGTGGCGCCCATGGAGCGCAGGTAGTAGGTGGTCTTGAGACCCCTCACCCAGGCGAGTTTGTAGAGGTTGTCCATCTGTTTGCCGGACGGCTCCGCCATGTAGAGATTGAGACTCTGCGCCTGGTCGATCCACTTCTGGCGGCGTGAACCCGCCTCGATCAGCCAGCGCGGGTCGATTTCGAAGGCGGTGGTATAGAGCTGCTTGAGATCATCCGGGATGCGATCGATCGCCTGCGCCGAACCGTCATAGTACTTGAGGTCGTTGACCATCACTTCATCCCACAGACCACGCTCCTTGAGGTCGTGGATCAGGTAGGGGTTGACCACGGTGAACTCGCCGGAGAGGTTCGATTTGACGAACAGGTTCTGGTAGGTGGGTTCGATCGACTGGCTGACGCCGCAGATGTTGGAGATGGTCGCTGTCGGTGCGATGGCCATGGTGTTGGAGTTGCGCATGCCCTGGTTTTTGACCTTGCTGCGCAGTCCCTCCCAGTCGAGCGTGGTTGATTCGTCAACCTGCAGGTAGTCGCCACGATGCGCTTTCATCGCCATCAGGGAGTCGTAGGGAAAAATTCCCCGGCTCCACAGTGAACCTTCGTAGGTGGCGTATTTGCCGCGTTCGGCGGCGAGATCAGAGGAGGCCTGGATGGTGAAATAGGAGACGGCCTCCATGGAGCGGTCGGCAAAACCGACCGCCTCCTCGGAAGCGTAGGGGAGACGCATCTTGTAGAGTGCATCCTGAAAGCCCATGATGCCAAGGCCGACAGGGCGGTGGCGCAGGTTGGAGTTGCGCGCCTGGGGAACCGAGTAGTAGTTGTACTCGATGACGTTGTCGAGCATGCGCATGGCCGTGGTCACGGTCTTCTCCAGCTTGGCCATGTCGACGCCGTCGGCGTTGACATGCTGCGGAAGGTTGACCGAGCCGAGGTTGCATACCGCGATCTCGTTCTTGTTGGAGTGCAGCGTGATCTCGGTACACAGGTTTGAGCTGTGCACCACACCGACGTGCTGGTTGGTGTAGCGCATGATGCAGGGGTCCTTGAAGGTGATCCACGGGTGCCCGGTCTCGAACAGCATGCCGAGCATCTTGCGCCACAGATCGACCGCTTTCATGCTTTTGCTGATCTTGAGCTCGCCGTTGCGCGCCTTCTCCTCGTATGCCTCGTAGGCCTGTTCAAAGGCCGCGCCGCTGAGGTCGTGCAGATCCGGAGTCTCCTCGGGAGAGAACAGCGTCCACTCGCCATCTTCGGCCACACGCTTCATGAAGAGATCCGGGATCCAGTTGGCGGTGTTCATGTCGTGGGTGCGGCGGCGCTCGTCGCCGGTGTTCTTGCGCAGCTCGAGAAAGTCGTTGATGTCGATGTGCCAGGTCTCGAGATAGGCGCACACTGCTCCCTTGCGTTTTCCGCCATTGTGGGCCAGCGCCGAGGTGGTCATGTAGGATTCGTCACCCTCCACCTTGAGATCATAGACAAAGGGGACGGGAGGCAGGTCCCTGATGCTCCTGATGCGCGTGAATATCCAGTTGTTCCAGCTCAGCCAATTGTGCTTGAGGATGGGTTTGCAGCCGACGAGTTCGGCAAGTTCCGCAACGGCGGGGATACGCAGATCGTAGGCTTTACAGACTCCTTTGAAATGGATTTTTGTCCCATCCGCGCGGGTTCCCTGGTGATCCTGTTCGCGCTCACGGTACTGGCCGGCGCTGGGAACGCCAAGGCGCAACAGCTGGTAGCGCACACCCTCGATGAGGGAGTGTGAGGTGTTGGTGAAGTAGATCTCCTTGCCGCGGCTGATGCCGCCATCCGTCTCAATCAGCCCCTGCAGCAGCGCCAGTGTCTGCTGCTTCGGCAGATGCGAGTAGTTGCGATGAATACGTTTGGCGCCCTTCTTGTCATAGAGCTCATCGTAGCTGAAAATAAATCCGGGATTGCTGCCGCGGGTCAGTTGACCGGTGGTGGCGTCACGCGCTACACCACATCCGGTTGCCCAGGCGATCTGGATATAGTTTTCGCGTGCGTTTTTCAGCCAGTAGTGAATGCCGCGGGCATCGAGGTAATTGCGCACAAAATCGAGATGCCGGTCTTTGTTGGGGTTGCATGAAACGCCCCATTCCAGTCCGTTATTTGTGCAGTGGCCGTCGCCCAGCAGGATGCCGTACAAGCGGGCATCCTCCTCATCAAAACCGGAAACCGCGGTGATCTCTTTGGGAATCACCTGTGCGACATAATCCCCCTTTTTCAGTTTACCGGCGTCTATCCATTGCGGTTTGACTTTGGCCTTTTCCAGCCATTGATAACTTCTGTCATTTGCCTGTTCCAGTGGAATCCCGCTGATCGCCCACAGCGGATGTCCATCAGTGACCTGCAGCGGGGTCACGGAGTGCTTGATATTGATCTCCACCATCGGCTCGGTCTGGTTGTACGCCATGCATTTGGAGACCTCCCGATAGGCGCCACGCTGGCCAAGCACCAGGTCGCCCTGCTGGATATCATTGATAGCTTTGACGCCTTCGGCAGTATGCAGCAGCGTGCCAGCGGCGAAACATTGATTCACGGCTACCGCCGTATCGTTGGCCACCTTGAGGAACGGGACGACGCCCTGGCTCTTGCCGTTGGTGCCCTTGATGTGCGAACCCATGCCGCGCACCCGGGTCCAGTCATTGCCGAGTCCGCCGGCGAATTTCGACAGTAGCGCGTTGTCCTTGATGGCGCTGTAGATGCCGTCGAGGTCATCTGCAACAGTTGTCAGGTAGCAGCTGGAGAGCTGCGGACGCAGGGTGCCGGAGTTGAACAGCGTCGGCGTTGAGCTCATGAAATCGAAGCTGGAGAGCAGGTTGTAGAACTCGATGGCGCGCCCTTCACGGTCGATCTCATTGATCGCCAGTCCCATGGAGACGCGCATGAAGAACGCCTGCGGCAGCTCGAAGCGGATGCCATCCTCGTTGTGAATGAAGTAACGGTCATAGAGCGTCTGCAGACCGAGGTAGGTGAAGTTCAGATCGCGCTGCGGCTTGATGGCGGCAGTAATCTGTTCCATGTCGTATTGCGCCAGACGGGGATCGAGCAGTTCCAGAGTGACAGCCTTGTTGACATAGGCCTGGAAGTAGTCGCCATAGAGTCCGATCATCTCGGCCTGGGTGGCGACGCCGGTATCCATATCGAGAAAGGTGAGGGCCTCGCGGCGGAGTGTGTCGAGCAGCAGGCGCGCAGCAACATTGGAGTAGTTGGGCTCCTGTTCGATCAGCGTACGTGCGGACATCACCAGCGTGTGGCTGATATCCTCCTCCTTGACGCCGTCGAAGAGGTTGTGACAGGTGTCTTCGATGATTGCCTCGGCAGAGACGTCGTTGAGACCCTGGCAGGCTTCCGCGACCAGCGCCCTGAGGCGCGAGACATTCAGAGGCGCCTTGCTGCCGTCGGCGAGGGTGATGTCGACAATGTGTGTATCTTCAATCTCGGTCTGGCTTGCCTCCTCTGCGCGCTGGCGATTGCGCTCCTCGCGGTAGAGGACGTAGGCGCGGGCGACCTTGTGCTCGCCGCTGCGCATCAGCGCCAGTTCGACCTGGTCCTGAATTTCCTCGATATGCAGGGTTCCGCCGTCGGGATTGCGGCGGGTGAGGGCATCCATGATCTGGCCGGTGAGATTCTTGACGGTGGTATGGATGCGCGGTGATGCAGCGGCGCTGCCGCCTTCGACGGCAAGAAATGCCTTGGTGACGGCAACGGCGATTTTACCGGCATCGAAGGAGGTGACCTTGCCGTTGCGGCGGATCACGCGAAGTTCGTTGGTCGCGTAACTGCTGTTAGCAGTGAGAGCGGTGTCTCCTGTGGTGGTGCTTGGTGGGATGGCGTTGGAAACTGTCGTATCTGCAGGCGTGGCTATGGCCATACGTCCTCCTGAATATGTGGTTGATGCAATGCGTAATGTTTTATTGTTTTTGCCCTGCCAATGTGAT
>JAYELV010000294.1:6124-9373 GCA_034717755.1 Pseudomonadota bacterium
CTGTGAATAAGTGTGATGTTTTTTATTGGAATCACAGGCAGCAGGGGTTAAATACAATATATACGCATATTTCAGGTTGTCAACCACAAGATATGGTGTCTTTGTGAAATAAGCAGGTGAATTGGTTGTGATTAAATTGTGGATAAAATGTGGGTAAAACGAAAAAAACAAGCACTGATGCGGCTTTCAGCAGGATGTGGATAACAATGAATCAGCTGTGGATATTTCCAGTAAATATTTTCCTAGCGTGAGGGAGGATTAAAACGGTTTCATCGATGCCAGGTAGATGATCGCCAGAAGGATCACCACCGGAACTTCATTGAACCAGCGAAACCAGCGGTCGCTGCGTTGGTTTTTATCCTCTGCAAAGGTTTTCATGATTTTGCCGCACCACAGATGATAGATCACCAGCAGGGCAACCAGGGTGATCTTGATGTGCAGCCACAACATGTGACCCCACGCGGCCCAGGCATAGTCATACAGCATCCATAGACCGAATACCACCGTCAGGATCATCCACGGGGTGACGAAGTAGTAGAGTTTGCGCTCCATGATCTTGAAACGCTCATTGCCGGCAACATCATCGGTCATCGCATGGTAGACAAACAGGCGCGGCAGGTAGAAGAGCCCGGCGAACCAGGCTGTCATGAAGAAGAGATGAAAGGCTTTTAACCACATGGTGTCGAGGTCCCGGGAAGTATTAAAATTTTGTACTCAGTACTCAGTACTCAGTACTCAGTACTCAGTACTCAGTACTCAGTACTCAGTACTCAGTACCCAGCCCTCAGCACCAGAATTAGTCTGAGTTGTCACTGTTTTGGCAACTCCTTGTGACTCTCCGCCACTGCATCGATGCCAAGTTTCCGCGCAGTTGCGCTAACGGTCGGATCGGGAGTTTCGCTGTCACCGCTGAACCAGTTGCGGATTTTACGCACTATGAGTTTTAATGCACGCCAGATTTTCGGCAATAGCCAGATTGCCAGCACCATGAAGGCGATGAACATGACGACAAACAGCCATGGATAGGTCAGCGCCGCCCACAGGCCGCCGATGACGGCAATATCTTCTGTAAAAGAGGCGACCCAGTTGGTGACGGGTTCAGGCGAGGTGTTGATCATCAGGCGTGTCCCTGCTTTGGTGAAGTGGCTGGTTGCCGCAACTCCACCGCCAAGCAGCGCAGCGGCCAGTGTGACGGCCTGGTTGACCTCGACTCCGCTGGCGGCGCCGACAGCCATCATCGCCCCTGCAGGAATACGGATGAAGGTGTGGATAGCGTCCCAGCCTGAATCGAGCCCGGGCGTTTTGTCGGCAAAAAACTCGATGAAATACATGATGCCGGCAACGCCGATCACCAGGGGATTCTCAACCAGCGCCAGCCCTTCCGGCAGCTCGGCGTAACCTGTGTTGCCAAGAATGCCGAGCACCAGTATTGCCGCATAGAGATTGATCCCGGCTGCCCACGAGGCTCCGAGCATCAGGGCGATGGCTTGAATGGTTTCATGATCCATGATGATATTCTCAGAAATTTCAACTGCTGAGTGCTTAATATGCGGCTAATCAGCAAAAAATTCAATGTTATTGAAAAGCGGACTATCCGCAGACGAGGAGCATGGTTTCACCAGCCGTCAGCATTGCGGCTTCGTTTCCCGTCTATTTTTGAGTATCATGGAGCGATATCCATGTAATAGAACAGAAGAACGCATATGATCAAGGTAGGTATCGTCGGGGGAACCGGTTATACGGGAGTGGAACTGCTGCGCCTGCTGGTGGCTCATCCGCAGGTCGAAGTGGTTGCAGTAACTTCCCGTGCTGAATCCGGCCGCGCCGTGGCGGATCTGTTTCCCAGTCTGCGCGGCCATATCGAGATTGCGTTCAGTAAGCCTGATGCAGCGGTCCTGCATGGCTGTGACGTGGTCTTTTTTGCCACGCCAAATGGTATTGCGATGCGGTCAACTCCTGAATTACTCAAGGCGGGTGTGCGGGTGATCGATCTTGCCGCTGATTTTCGGATTCAGGACCAGGCGCTGTGGGAGAAGTGGTATGGCATGTCCCACGCCTGTCCGCAATTGTTGACGCAAGCGGTCTATGGTCTGCCTGAAATCAATCGTCAAAAAATTGCTACTGCACAGCTTGTGGCGAACCCGGGATGTTATCCGACAGCCACAATTCTCGGTTTTTTGCCACTGCTGGAAGCGGGGGTTGTCGATACTGCTGCGTTGATCGCCGATTGTAAATCCGGGGCCAGTGGCGCCGGACGCGGCGCCAGCGTGGCGGCGCTGCTGGCGGAGTGTGGCGAGAGCTTCAAGGCTTATGGCGTGAGTGGTCATCGCCATCTTCCCGAGATTCGCCAGGTGCTGGGATGGACGCTCGGCGAGTTGCCGGGCTTGACGTTTACACCGCATCTGGTGCCGATGATTCGCGGTATTCTGGCGACCCTCTATGCGCGTTTGAACAGTGAGGGTGTTGATCTGCAGCAACTCTACGAAGCGCGTTACGCCGAAGAGCCATTCGTCGATGTGCTTGCAGCGGGATCTCTGCCGGAAACCCGCAGTGTGCGAGGCACCAACCGTTGCCAGATTGCACTGCACCAACCCGGGGGAGAGCCCACGGTTGTCGTCCTGTCGGTCATTGACAATCTTGTCAAAGGAGCCGCCGGGCAGGCGCTGCAAAATATGAATCTGATGTTTGGCTTGGACGAGACAAGCGGGCTGGATCACGTTGCCTTATCTCCCTGATAATCGCCAGTTCAAACAGCGTCGTAAGCGAGTCCATGTCGAGGCTCCGGCGATCCACCTTTCAGGGCATGGCGGCCATTTGTTGATGTGGCTTGGGATAGCGCTGTTGTTGACCGCAGGCATGGTTTATCTTGGCAGGATGGTATATCTGCTGGATCAGGATAATTCAGATGGAGACCAGGAGCAGGTTGAATCCATTGTCGATGAGCTGCATCTGAAAATCACACAACTGGAGTCACAGAGAGATACCTTGAGCCAGTCTGTCGCGACTCTTGAGCGCTCGGCACAGGTTGACAAGGTTGCGCAAAGAGCGGTGCAGGAGGAGTTGATCAGCTTGCAGGAACAAAGCCGCGGGCTGGAGCAGGAGCTGGCTATATTAAAGAGAGTAGCGGGAAAAACCAAAAGTCCGGTTTCTGCAAAAGGTTCGAAAAAGAAGAGGGCAAAAAAGCGCAAAAGTAAAAAAAAGATCAACAAGACTCTACCGACATCAAGTAAGAAAGCCGGGGGGTTCTAG
>JAYELV010000295.1:0-1838 GCA_034717755.1 Pseudomonadota bacterium
CTGATGGCCGCCACGGGTACGGCGTCAATCCATATTCTGTAATATCACTGGCTGTGTGTGCTTCGAGAATGACAAAACGCGCAACGTGCAGGCGGTCAAATTTTCCGAATGGCACGAGGTTGTTATCTGGATCGGCTGCTCCAATACTCCTGTTCATGGTTTGCAGAAGTGTGCGCAGCGGTTCCAGCTTTTCCTCCTGCACTGCTGCGACTATCATGAAAGTGGACTGGGGCGTCATTGCCTGCTTCTCAGGTTGAACATCGTAACTTCTCAATATTCCCGTGCATGATTTGGGTTTGCGCAGGGACAGGACCAGCCTTTCAGGGACGCGTGAATACATCCCTGTTTTATACAGCCCTGAAAAGCAAGTCCCAACCCTGCTTTTCTGCATGGAGTTATTGAGAAATTACTGAACATCTGCGTAACTCTCTAATCTTTTAGCTTTTGTGTCAGGGCAAAATCCAGGATGCGTTTTTTCCCCCACCACACCTTGCCAAGGTAGATGCCTGGTTCTATCTCACGGATCTCGTCGCGGATCACTTTGGCAAAAAACGAGGTGCTTGAGTAATCGATGACGATGGTCTCTTTGCCATCCAGCCAGCTTTTGTCACGGTAGACCTTGGCAATAATAAATGTCAGGCTGAACGGGGTGATCTTGTTGACCAGAATCCCTGCCTCTTCACCGCCACAGAAGAGATCGAAAACCTTTCCCTGCCAGGCGAACAGACGTGCAAACGCCGCCACCATCCTGGAGAAGAGTGAACCCGTGAGTATTGCCGTGCCGCGTGTATCGCCGCGTGGAATCTCTCCCGCGCTTGCGTTGCGATAGATGTCATCGAGCTCTTCACGCGATTTTCCCAGCCATGTTTTTACACTATTTTGCATCGTGTTTACTCCATATTTCGCAGCTTTGCAGCACTCTGGTAGATACTGCGGCGAACTTCATTCATTCTGCCCAGTGGTTCATGGGCAGCCAGGCTTTGCCAGGGGTTAAAACTGCTGTGTTCACAGTTCGCCAGCAGCTTCGGAGTATCAAACACCTGGTTTTCAATGGTAATGGTTGCAACCCTCTGGAATGATGACTCCTGTTCATCCCAGATGACCGAGGCATCTTCGATCGGCATGGAGTGCGGATCGGTTCGCAACTGCACCGAAAAATCGAAACAGGCAGGCCCCTGCTGCAGATGTGCTTTGATGGCTGCGCGCAGCTGGTTCTTACCTGCCTTCACAGCCTTTTTTGTGTGATAGTCAGAACAGGGCGTCACTGAATATTTGACGACCTGCCCCCCTGTTTCACCCAGGCGGAAAGGGACTGTACTCCAGTAACGGATGTCCAGCGGACTGAGATGTTTTTCACGCGCCTTGAAGACGATCCACAGGGATTTCAGATGTGCATCGAAGGGGTTCAAAAAGAAGCGCAGTTTTTTATCCTCCTGGCGTGCGCGAATAAAGGATAAAAAATCCTCAGGTGTGGCAACGAACAGCGCCGGATAACTGTTGAAGATAAAATCCTGAATACCCGTTTCCCCCCACACTGCCTTGCCATCGACATTGGATACTTTTATCGATAATCCGCGAATATCTTTTTTGGAATCATCCCTGTTGGTGGCATTGGCAAATCGCAGCATGGCAGGATAACTTGCCGCTTTTGAAAACAGTCCCTGTTTCAGTTCTGCAGGGATTTTGTCATGGACACGAAATTGTGCACTGAGACAGGCAACACTCTTCGCCTGGTTGAACCTTGGAATGACGCCGTTTTTGGATTCGGCCAGTGTGATGGTTTCAATGCGCTGATTCATTTCAGCAACCAGTTGATCGATCGTCGCCGCATTGCCGCC
>JAYELV010000295.1:1938-3768 GCA_034717755.1 Pseudomonadota bacterium
AAAACCTACCAAAACCTACCTAAATGCAGAATCTGACTCTGCCCCCGCTCTCGGTTTCCAGCTGAGGTCATAGTATTCACCCCGATCGCGGGCCCAGGGATCAAAGACATTCTTCACATGCATGAGTTCCTCTCTGAGTTGAGGAATATTCCGCATCAACAGTCGTTTGAGTGGCGAGACGCTCACTGTATGAGTGTTGACTTCTTCAGGTTCCAGGCAGGCCTTGCCGCCATCGGCCAGTGTTGTGATTGCATAGGGGCACTCTGACAGCAAGCCGTCGTTTAACACCCATGCATAACCCAGGCTGGAATAAAATTCCGGACGGAAACTTGATGTGAAAAAGCGATCGCTGAAAAGTCTGCGAGAGGCATTCAATATAAAGATGTGAAACTGGGTTTCAGAAATGGCAAAACCGTGCGGGCGCGTGTATTCTGCCAGCCAGCCTACGATGTTGTCGACATCTTCGATATTATCGACGATGGAACCATGCGGATGTCCCAGGCAGTCATTGATAAAGCTGTCATCCGCATTGCGCTGAACTCTTGAGATGATCTTGCCGGCATCGCATTTGTGCGTACCATAAATTTCCCGCATGCGCCTGACTGTCTCTTGCTGGTGCAGTCGCCAGGAATCGTCCTTGTGCAGACGCTGGTCAATGAAATCATCGAAGCTGGTCAGTCTCTTCAGGCCGATCTGACGGCGGAATTCGTTGAATCGCGGAATCCCTCGCTCACGATCCCGGATCAGATCCAGTGCGAGAATGTCGAGCTTTCCGCTTGCTGAATCGAGGTGAGGCATCGGCAGATTTTGCAGAAACAGCGGCTGGTTGCGCAGTTGCAGCAATCCCAGGCGCTGTCGTCCCATGCTCAATGCCCAGTTGTCGATGCCGCCCTGTTGCATGTGAACTGTGGCTCCACCTCTGGCAGTTTCGACAACGGGAATTTTCAGGATGATTTGATTCGGCGCTCTGTTATCCCGAAACTCGATCAAATCCGGCACCAGTGCATGCAGGCGATAGACGGATGTAAACTCCTCCGGGAAATTAAACGGCGAGCCGAAGTGGTTGATGCCGCCGTTGACATCCTCCTCGAGGTTATCCAGACTCCAGCCATCATGCTTCCACCACAGCACACCTTCTGGTTTGCTGTTGTTCAGGCCAAAAATTCCGGCGCCCGAGGCGAACACCGAGTAGAGCGAGTTGGCCTTTTTTGCATCCTCCGAATCAGAAAACCAGCTGGCGACTTTTGCGGAAGTGCGGCTAAAAACAGTCTCATTCCTGTTGAGGATGCGCCGTAGTATTTTTGAGACGCGATCTTCCTCATGGTTGAACAGGCCGTGCCAGTTGGCGTTCATGCCGGCAAACAGGGGTTCGTCATACAGCAGCTGGGTAGTCCATTCGATGGTGTGTATTTTTGCAATCTCAGCAGCAACCACCAGCCGGGCGACCTGGTAGAGGCGTTCATCGTTAACCTCTTTCAGCGGGATGACTCTCTGCGGGTTTTTAGGGTCGCGTAGACCTGAGTCTGCCTGCGGTGACTGTTTTTGCAGTTGGCGAAATTTATCGACAAAATAGTTGTGCTCACGGCTAAACAGATTGTGATAGAAACTCGTACCGATATTCCAGTTGTCAGCAAAGCCGGCAGCCTCCTGTCCCTGCCACTGGGGTTGTACAGGACACTCCTGCGAATAACCATCACAGGCAGGCAGCAGAGGCAGGTAGCCGTTTGTCAGAAGCAGCTTTGCCGGGTCCCGCGGATCGCGTTGCACGCGCTTAACAGAGATATCGTCATGACCATAGATCTGCGAGGCATCCCACCATGCGGTAATCAG
>JAYELV010000295.1:3868-6298 GCA_034717755.1 Pseudomonadota bacterium
ATGCCTGTCAGAGTCCTGTGAGTGATCAAATCACCATTGCAAAGTTGTTTTCCCTCTCCTCCCACATCCCGGTAATGACTGTGATCAGGAGGCAGTCGCATCGCATGCCACTGTTTCAGGGTCGCTCCGGGCCGACCATCGACTCCCTTGACATAGGCTTCATAGGTCAATTGATCAAACAGGTTAAATTTGATCAGTTCGATGCGCTGGTATTCGAGATCCAGCAGCGCGCCGTCAATACCACGCCCATTGGGAAGCAGATGTTTTCCCAGCAGGGTGAGACCATCCTTTCCATCATGCCTGCTGCCGGCATCAGCCGTTGCATAATAGTTTTGCCAGTCTACCCAGGGCGTGTGACGGTATTTGACCGCCCTGTCACCGCCCCGGCAGCGTGCCGTCGCCTCTTCAACCTTGCCCAGGAATCGTTTCGAGCGGTCATCCGGTATTTCCAGCAGGCCGCCTTTCGCTGACTCAATACAGGCTGACACATCGCTTTGTGCATTCACACTCACGGGGAGGTATATGAGAAACAGCGCCGGGAGAGACGAGAGTGCTGCTATCCGCAGTTTGTCTTTTAATCTGTGGATCCTCATTTCATATCTCCAATATTCATTTTCAGGTGATGCTTCGCGGGAAGAATTCCAGTAGTCGTCCTGACCATTTGAAGGCGTGGCGAGAATTCCTGACTGTTTCCGTAGGTTTTACTTATGCCTATAACTATAGGACAAGATGATGAGAATTCAAGGAATGAGAGCCTTTACACAATCGTATTAGAGAGGTGAGGGTTTTTCCTGCACGGAGATATTGAGAATTTCGGATGTGATTCTCACCACCTCCTGTTTTTTGACTGCTTGCCGATAGCTGAATGACTGCCTTCGGTATACAATTCCGCCCATCATGAGCGAACAGAAATCCTTTCCCCCACACTCCGAACTGCAACAATGCCTGCTTGCTGATCAACAGGTGCTTGCAAAACGCCTGCACGGGTTGAAACGGCGTAGAAAAACCGGGCAACCCTTTGAGCAGGGGCTCGCACGGCTCATGCAGGATATTGATAGATCGAAGCAGGTTGTCAGCAAACGCCAGACATCGCCCGGTAAAATCTCATATCCACCTGAACTGCCGGTATCACAACGTTTGCAAGAGATTCAGGAGCTGATCTCGAAGCATCAGGTGATCGTTCTCTGCGGTGAGACCGGTTCGGGTAAATCCACCCAGCTGCCGAAGATCTGTCTCTCCCTGGGGCTTGGTCTGTTCGGACGCATTGGTCACACGCAGCCGCGGCGCATTGCCGCCCGCAGTTTGATGTCACGCATCTCCAGCGAGCTCGATTCGCCAGCGGGCGATGTGGTCGGCTACAAGGTGCGTTTCAAGGATCATGTGCGGCCGCATACCAGGGTCAAACTGATGACCGACGGCATTCTGCTGAACGAGATCCAGCAGGATCCCTGGCTGTATGAGTATGATGCGCTGATCATCGACGAAGCCCATGAGCGCAGTCTGAATATCGATTTTCTGCTGGGATATCTGCAGCAGCTGCTGCCCCGGCGCCCGGATCTGAAGATCATCATCACTTCGGCGACCATCGATCCCGAACGCTTCTCCAGGCACTTCAATGATGCCCCTATTCTCGAGGTGAGCGGGCGCACCTACCCGGTCGAGGTGCGCTATCAGCCGCCGCAGGAGGAGGGCGTCAGCGAACGCGATGAGAGTATGCAGCAGGCGATCCTGGATGCCGTGGATGATCTCTCCAGTGAGAGCCGCGGGGATATCCTGGTGTTCCTCTCCGGTGAACGTGAGATTCGCGACACAGCTGAGCATCTGCGCAAGCACAGACTGCAGTTGACGGAGATTCTGCCGCTGTATGCACGTCTTTCACCAGTTGACCAGGCAAAGATCTTTCGCACCTCGTCGAGCCGCCGCATCATCCTCGCGACCAATGTTGCCGAGACCTCGCTGACGGTTCCCGGCGTGCGCCATGTCATCGATGCAGGGTTTGCACGCATCAGCCGCTACAGCCACCGCAGCAAGGTGCAGCGCCTGCCGGTCGAGCGTATCTCGCAGGCGTCGGCAAACCAGCGCAAGGGACGCTGCGGACGGGTTGCCGATGGCATCTGCATCCGCCTCTACGCTGAAGAGGATTTCGATGCACGCCGTGAATTTATCGAACCGGAGATCCAGCGCACCAATCTTGCCTCTGTGATTCTGCAGATGAAGCTGCTGCACTTTGCCGATATCGAGCAGTTTCCCTTTATCGATCCGCCGCACCCGCGACTCGTCAGTGACGGCTACCGGTTGCTGGAGGAGGTGCTTGCGGTCGATGCAGAGCGCAATGTCACCCGTCTCGGCAGGCAGATGGCGAGGGTTCCGGTTGACCCGCGAATCGGGCGCATGCTGCTGGAAGCGGCGCACACACACTGCCTGCGGGAA
>JAYELV010000295.1:6398-9247 GCA_034717755.1 Pseudomonadota bacterium
GGAGGTGCTTGCGGTCGATGCAGAGCGCAATGTCACCCGTCTCGGCAGGCAGATGGCGAGGGTTCCGGTTGACCCGCGAATCGGGCGCATGCTGCTGGAAGCGGCGCACACACACTGCCTGCGGGAACTGCTGATCATCGCAGCGGCGCTGTCGGTGCAGGATCCGCGTGATCGCCCCCTGGAGAAGCAGCAGGCGGCGGATGAGGCGCATGCGCTGTTTCAGCATCCTGAGTCTGATTTTCTCGGCTTTGTCGCCTTGTGGGATCACCTCGAGGAGCAGCGCCGCCATCTCAGCCGGCGCAAATTTTACAACCATTGCCGCAGCCGCTATCTCTCCCCGACCCGGGTGCAGGAGTGGCATGACATCCACCAGCAGCTGCGCGCGCAGATGCATCAGCTGAAATACAAAGAGAACACCAAAGAGGCCGGTTACGAATCTGTACACAAGGCAATCCTCAGCGGTTTGTTGTCGCATATCGGTTTTCGTGAAAGCGGCAGCGACAACGACTACAAAGGTGCGCGCGGCAGCCGTTTCTACCTCTTTCCCGGCTCGGTGCTGTTCAAGAGCAAGCCCAAGTGGGTGATGGCGGCCGAACTGGTCGAGACCACCAGGCTGTATGCGCGCATTGCCGCAAAAATCGAGCCGCGCTGGATCGAGTCGATGGCGGGGCATCTGCTTAAACGCAGCTACTCTGAGCCACACTGGCAGCAGCGCCGCGGCCAGGTGGGGGGCTGGGAGAAGGTGATGCTCTACGGGCTGACACTGGTTGCCCGACGCAGAGTCAACTTTGGTCCAATCGATCCTGAGCAATCCCGTGAGATCTTTATTCGCTTTGCGCTGGTGGAGGGAGATTTCCACAGCAGGGCGCCATTCTGGCGGCACAACAGGGAGCTGATCGAGGATCTGCGTTCGCAGGAGGCCAAGTCACGCAGTTTTGACATCCTTGTCGATGAGCAGGTGATTTACGAGTTTTATGCTGCGCGCATTCCGCAGGGGATCTACAGCGCCGCACAGTTTGAGAAGTGGCTGCGAAAGGCAACCGCAACCAGGCCGAAGCTGCTGCATATGCGTCAACATGATTTGCTGCGCGATGATGCCGCAGAGGTTTCGCCGGAGCTCTATCCCGATGAGATGGAGGTCAATGGCATGCGGCTGCCTCTGCAATACCATTTCGAGCCTGGCCAGACCGCTGATGGCGTCACCCTGGTTGTCCCGCAGGAGGTGCTAAGCCAGATCAGTGACGAGCATCTACAGTGGCTGGTTCCCGGCATGCTGCAGGAACGTATCGTCACGCTGCTGCGTGGATTGCCAAAATCACTGCGCAGACACTTTGTACCCATACCGGATACTGCAGCACGGCTTGTAGAGGAGCTCGCTAACACGGATGCCCCTCTGCTGCAGGTTGTGGGACAGCATCTGCAACGCCTGGGTGGGATCTACATCCCTGAAGATGCCTGGCATGATGAATCCCTGCCGTCGCACCTGCGTATGAACGTATGCGTGGTTGATAACCAGGGAGAGATGCTCGGGGAGGGGCGTGATCTCGCTGCTTTAAAGAGAAAATATGCTTCGCAAGGCGGGGCAGGGCATACGTCACTCCCCGGGCACAGCATCGAGTGCAAAGAGATCACACGCTGGGATTTTGAGGAATTGCCGCAGCAGGTCACTCTCAATCACACCGGCATCAAGCTGACAGGCTATCCAGCGCTGGTCGACGAGGGAAATAGTGTGGCGATCCGTGTGCTCGACAGCCAGGCGACTGCACAGCAGGCGCATCACGCCGGTCTGCGCCGGTTGATCATGCTGACTTTACATGAGCAGATGCGCTATCTGCGCAAGCAACTTCCGCATTTGAATCAGATGCGGCTGCAATATGCGAAGGCCGTCAAGCCTGCCGGTCTGAAAACCGCCGTGTCGCTGGAAGAGGAGCTGCTGACGCTGATCATCGACAGAACTTTCCTCACTGACAATCCCGATATCCGCTCACGCAATGAGTTTGAAAGCATGATCAGCAAGCGCAAAGGGGATTTGATGGAGTTCAGCAACAGCAGCTGCCAGCTGGTTGCGGAGATACTGACGCTCTATCAGAAGGTAAGAAAAACGCTCTCCGCCACCACGGCCATCAACTACCTGGCCTCGGTCAGGGATATGCAGCAGCAGCTGGATCAGCTCGTCTACCAGGGGTTTCTGCAGAATTCAGAGTGGCGGCATCTGCAGCGTTATCCCAGCTACCTCAAAGCAATGGCGCTGCGTCTCGACAAACTCAAACATGCCGTTCATCGGGATCAGGAGAAGATGCGGGAGATGGCGGCTTTTCTACAGCAGTGGCAACAGCGTTACGAACGCATGCAACAGCGCAGCCAATATGATGAGCGTCTCGACGAATTACGCTGGTCGATCGAGGAGTTGCGCATCTCACTGTTTGCCCAGGAGGTAAAAACCGCCTACCCGGTTTCGCTGAAACGTTTGCAGCAGCGTTGGCAAAAGCTGGGGTTGTAGGGGGAGGTTTTAAGTTTTAGGTTTTATGTTTTAGGGTATTGCGCCGCATCAAATTGGGCTATACTTCTGCCGTGAGAATTCCTCTACGATGTGACTCAGATGAAAATAATAATTTCTCTCCTGTTTATTGCCGTCATGCTTGTCGTTGCTAGTGGTTGCGAGACAGTCAAGGGCGTTGGCAAAGATGTTGAGAAAGCTGGCAGGGCAATTAAAAAATCAGCAAGCTGACCCTGCAGGACGTTTCTGACAATGACATGTAATCTCATCTATATTGCAACCACCTGTCATCCTTCTCAGCAATTCTAAATGTAGAGGGACTTCACCACGAAGCACACGAAGAGCACGAAGA
>JAYELV010000296.1:0-9225 GCA_034717755.1 Pseudomonadota bacterium
TTCAACGAGGGCAAAGCTGTTTTCATCCTGACGAAAAAGGGATGGAAAGTCAGCGCAAAACTGACCGGATCGCGTTACTGGCCTGATGACGAACTGAACTGACGTGTACGCCCGTCATTACGACACAAAGCCGGATGACGGCGCTGGAAGATCCGTATTGAATCAAAACCCGGAGAAAGCGCCTTATCCGGCCTACGATGCTGCAGCAGCCATCAAGCAGCTGCAATGATATGAAATTCAGTTGATTTTACAATGGGACGAATCCGGTGATCTTCCCGTTTCATCTCCACCAGACCATAGTGAGACATGGTTTTCAGTGTACGGGACAGATTGCTTTGCCTGCGCCCGGACAGTTCAGCCAGCGTTGATATTGAGTCTGGCATTTGATCCTGAATCAGCTTCAACAAGGCGCGGTTATCATCACTCAGAACTTCCGCCAGTGACTTCATGGAAGTGAACCAGATTTTGGGATCTTCCGGTCGCGGCTTGATCTCACCTTTGGCTATAGCCAGCAAGCGCTTACGAATCTGGTTTTGCGACATAATGCCAATGGTGATTTTGTTCATTACTTATCTACCTCTTGCAATACCCGGTCTACCTCACTGAAAAAATCCGCGAGTAATTGATAGGCACTTTCAAATTGGTAAGGCGTGCCTTTATCCGCGCAATGCATGTGTTTGTGATCAAAAGGCAATCTCTGCCCTGCATATTTGAATTTTTTCGGCGGCTTCACAGCATGGGCGTTGTCATACCCCAATATTCGTTTTCCGCTCGGCTCATGGAGCGATAGTGAATAGCGGACACCGTGCGGAATCTCCCTGCTTCTATCGACTTCCCAGGCGTCAATCTTGACCCAGTATCCATTCTCCTGGTCGATGATTTGGCCATGCAGATCAAGAAGTGTCGAAATTCCCTGACGCACTCTCATCGTATAAGTATATCATCTGATGACATGCTTTTCCTAACCCAGGGAAATACTGATGCGCACCCGTCGCCAGGGATTGTTTTCATCCAGCAACCTGATGATTTTTGCGTTCAGATTTTCGCCACGATCGAGCATCTGCGCGATGGTGCTGTTCTCCCGGTGAGGAATGAAGCCGAGCTTGTCGTTGCGAAAATAGATGGCGACGGCATCATGGTCGTGGCCGTTGAATGATTCACGCACCAGCGACAGCTTTTCGCCTTCACGCAGGAAGGGCCAGATGGCGTTGCCGCGATGGTGTTGAAATCCCGCCACCGGCGACTCCTGAATCAGAATGGTGCGTTGACCGGCTTGTGTATGGCGGCTCAGCATGGCTGCTCCCATGCCGCTGAAGAGGGTTTGAAAAAAAGTTCTACGCTGCATTTTGCTCTCCCGGTGTTTCTGTTTTGTTTTCTGTTGGTTCTATTATCGGAGAGGGGGTAGCTCAAATGGTGAGTCAGTGCGGAATAGATTTCTCCCTGCGGTCGAAATGACAATGAAAACCGATCGAAATGACAAAGAGAAGCACATGCGGTGCAATGCGCAAGCTTATTGCCACCCTACAAACAATCCCCGCACCCGCACATCACCCGGAGGGAGAAGGGGTGACTTTCAGGCGTAATGCTCCAGCGCCTGTTGCAACTGCTGCCGGACTGCCTGACGCAGCTCCGGCGGTGAGACGACCTCCACTTCGCCGCCATGGCGCAGGATGTCCATGATCAGTTCGATTGGATTCTGATAGGGGATGCACAATTCATAGCGGCCATCCTCCAGCCACTGTGACTGCTGATCCGAGTGCCACTGCTCCTTGCTGACCCAGCGCGCTCTATCTGCACTAAAGCGCAGAGTGGCTAAGCGTGTTGCTGCGCCGGAGAAGATGCCGTAGGCGCTGCTGTAGTGTGCATTCAGAGTGTCGCTGTCGACATCTTTTGCTCTCATATCAAGCAGTTTGGCTTGCTTGATATTATCCAGGGCGAATGTGCGCAGCCCTTTTCTGAGATGGCACCAGGCATCGAGATACCAGTTGTCGCGGTAGTAAACCAGCCGTTGAGGTGACAGCATGCGCTCATCGCTTTCGTCGCTGGAGCGTTTGTAGTAATGAATCTGCAGACGTTTGCGGCTGGCGGTTGCTCCTGCGACCGTCTGGAAGGCCTCGCCTGTCTGGCGGGACGCCACTTGAAGGATACGGATGCGCTGCACCAGTTCATCGCCATTCTGCTTGTGCAGATTCAACAGCCGGCTGATGCTCTGTTTCAGCGGCGACAACTGCTTCTCCAGCAAACCTGGCTGCACCTGGGTCAGCAGCTGCTGCACAGAGAGCAGCGCATGGAGCTCCGAAGCATTGAACCAGATCCCGGGAAGTTCATACATCTCCCCGCCCTGGCGGTCGTAGTAGTATCCATTGAGTTTCTGATCGTATTCGATCGGCGCATTCAGATAGATGCGCATCGAATCAATGATGCGCTTGACCGTGGCGCGGGAGCATTCCAGCTCGACTTCAAGTTTTTTACGCGAGACAGGATAGCGGCTGGCGCTGAGGACTTTATGCAGGTCGTAGATGCGGTCGAAACGATCCATTCTGCTGACTAGGGCTGCTGCTTGTGAAGTTTTTCTGCCTCTTGAGGATCAATTGTCCACAGCTTTTCGAGCTGATAATAGTCCCGCACCTTGGGTTGCATAACATGCACGATCACACCATTGAGGTCGATCAACGCCCATTCGCCATCAGAAACACCTTCACTTCCCAGTGCCGGCTCACCTCGCTGCTTGGCCTGAAAGGCAACTGTCTGGGCGATGGACTTGACATGCCGGTCCGATGTGCCGCAGGCAATAATCATATAATCTGTAATGCTGGTTTTGCCGCGCACATCCAGGGTGACGATATTCTGCGCCTTCATGTCATCGAGGGTGTTGATGACCATCTCTTTCAACTCTTCTGCTTGCATTAATACTCCAATATAATTTTAACCAGACCATGCCTCAGTGCAAGAGACAGAATGACCGCATCCCATGATAACCGAGAATCAGATTTTCTGCCTTGTAGTGATGTTTTTCGCGGCCAGATGGCCGCTCCCACATGAAAACGAGAGTCCCTCATGCCAGCCTTTTCCTAGGAGATTGCTTCATGATGACTGGTAAAGTTTGAGCTGGTCGATGATAGTGATTACTGCATCAGGCAGCAAATATCGCAGGCTGCATCCCTGCTGCACGCGTTGGCGGATATCCGTTGCCGAAATTGCCAGCTGGGTAACGGATTGCAACAGGATCGATCCACCCTGATTCTGCCCGAGCTGCGTGGCATCTTCGATTGAGCGCTCAGCGACAAGCTGCTGCAGCGGGGCATTCTGCAGCTCTTCCCCCGGCCGCTGCATCACCACCAGATGCGCCAGATCGAGGATTTCCATGGGCTCATGCCAATTCAGAAAATCCCGGAAAGCGTCCATCCCCAGCAGAAAGCAGAGCGGTGTATGCGGCATCTGACGGCGAAATGACTGCAGTGTATAGAGCGAGTAGGATGGCCTGTCGCTGTGCAGCTCGCGATCATCCATGACAAAACCGGGGTATCCCGCAATAGCAGCCTGCACCATGGAGGCGCGCAGTTCAGCAGGGACGCCCGGCTGATCCCTGTGAACAGCATGTTTCAAAGGCACAAAGTGAACACGCTGCAGCGCCAGCGCCTCCCGCACATCCAGTGCTGTACGCAGATGGCCGTAGTGGATGGGGTCGAAGGTGCCGCCTAGAATGCCGATCATACGCCTATAACAAATAACTCCAGCTCAATGGATTCCGGCTAAAAGCATGCCGGAATGACGGGGTTATGCAAATACTTGCTGGTTCCATCAAGTGCGTATATGCCCGTCGCCCAACACGATGTATTTCACCGACGTCAGCCCCTCCAGGCCGACAGGACCACGTGCGTGAAACTTGTCGGTCGAAATGCCGATCTCTGCTCCCAGACCGTATTCGAAACCATCCGCAAAGCGCGTCGATGCATTCACCATCACCGAGCTCGAATCGACTTCGGCAAGAAAGCGGCGTGCGCTAGTGTAGTTTTCAGTGATGATGGATTCCGTATGCTGAGAGCTGTGCGCAGCGATATGATCCATTGCCGCATCCACATCCGCAACGATGCGAATGGAGAGGATGGGAGCGAGATACTCGGTATCCCAATCCTCTTCGGTTGCCGCATTACAGCTGATAATCTTGCGGGTGGCATCACAGCCGCGCAGCTCAACTCCCTTGTTGGCAAAAGCCTCCGCCAGACCGGGGAGGATCTCATGCGCAATGGTTTCCGCCACCAGCAACGTCTCCAGGGTATTGCAAGTGCCGTAACGCTGGGTCTTGGCGTTTAGCGCCACATCGAAAGCCTTCTGCTGATCTGCATCTGCATCGATATAGAGATGACAGATTCCGTCCAGATGCTTGATCACAGGCACTCTGGCGTCATTGGAGATACGTTCGATCAAGCCTTTGCCACCGCGTGGAATAATGACATCCACATATTCGGGCATGGTGATCATGGCGCCAACCGCTTCCCGGTCAGTGGTCGCAACGACCTGAACCGCCTCTGCCGGCAGGCCGGCCTGTTGCAGTCCATTACGTATGCAGTGCGCAACCGCCTGGTTGGAGAAGAATGCCTCGGAGCCACCGCGCAGCAGGGTGGCATTGCCGGATTTGAGACACAGCGCAGCGGCATCCGCAGTGACATTCGGACGCGATTCATAAATAATGCCAACGACACCCAGCGGTACGCGCATGCGGCCTACCTGAATGCCCGAAGGACGATAGCTCATGTCAAAAATCTCACCGATGGGATCGGCAAGCGCCGCAATCTGGCGCAGCCCTTCGATCATGGTATCGATGCGCTCGTTATCGAGCTCAAGGCGATCCAGCAGGGCTTCGGAGAGGCCCTTCTGCCTGCCTGCATCGAGATCCTTGAGGTTTTCTGCGATCAGGGTATTGCGATTGTGATCGAGATCATCGGCAATGGCGTTCAATGCATTGTTCTTTTGCGCCGTGGTTGCAGCTGCAAGAACGCGGCTGGCGGTGCGCGCCTGTGCTCCAATCTGCCGCATATAGGCATTGACGTCGCTGATCCGGTGTTGCGGTATTGTGCTCATAT
The DNA here is from genome assembly GCA_034717755.1 of Pseudomonadota bacterium. Classification (GTDB taxonomy): domain Bacteria; phylum Pseudomonadota; class Gammaproteobacteria; order Chromatiales; family Chromatiaceae; genus Sva-25. The sequence continues at coordinate 5,085 of JAYELV010000296.1, forward strand.
CAAAAAGCAATTCAGGTAACTATTCGCTAAGTTTACCCCATTGAATCAACAAAAATAGCGGAGATGTGTGAGTTTTGTGCAGAATTGCTCTATTATCATTTATCAAATATGCGCTTATTTTACCAATAAAAGGAGTCCCGATTGTCAGCCGAACAATTCATGTCACGCGATCCCGTCACTGCACATGCCGATGAGCGGGTCAGAAACGCACTGGTAAAAATGTGCGACAAACACATTCACAACCTTCCTGTCATGGACAGCGACGGCAAATTCATCGGCTTGTTTGGTCTGCGCAACCTGCTGCACGCCCTGCTGCCCAAGGCAGCCACCATCTCGCCTGCTCTGAAGAGCCTGGTTTTTCTGGCGGACAACCTCGAAGAGGTCATTGAATCTCTGCAGGAGGTTGCCGACCAGCCGGTAAAAAACTATCTTGACCGGGATCACCTTATCCTGTGCCGTACGGACGAACCCATCATGGAGGTGATCCGCAAACTCCACGAGGCGCCGACCAGCCTGCCGGTGGTGCTGCTGGAGAGCGACGGGGCCCATCTGGTCGGCATGATCTCTTACTGGGACATCCTGGCGCACATCAGCGCACAGCTTGGTGATGCCGATCCACGCCTGAAGAGCGCCTGCATGACCAGTGACAGCGAAGGGAGCGAAGCCAGTGAGTGAGCATAGCGACTCTGTGATGAATATGATTTTCGGCTGGGATCCTGTATGGGTTGCAGGGACCTTATTTGTGCTGACCTATGCCGTCATTATGACGGAACGCGTCAACCGCGCAATCGTGGCGCTGCTTGGCGGCATGTTGATGATCATGACCGGCGTCCTCAATCAGGAAGCTGCGCTGCGCGGGGAGGATTTCAACACCCTCGGACTGCTGACCGGAATGATGGTGATCGTCGCCATCACCCGGCGCTCCGGCGTGTTTCAGTTCGTCGCCATCTGGTCGGCGAAAAAAGTTGGCGCACAGCCGTGGGGAATACTGCTGATGCTCTCAGTCGTGACTGCCATCTTCTCCGCGCTGCTCGATAACGTCACCACCGTGCTGCTAATCGTGCCGGTCACACTGCTGATCACCCAGGAGTTGAAAGTCACTCCATTTCCTTTTCTCTTTACCGAGATCCTCTCCTCCAATATCGGCGGCGCCGCCACGCTGATCGGTGACCCGCCCAACATCATGATCGGTTCAGCCGTGCCCTTCTCTTTCAATGACTTCCTGATCAACCTTGCCCCCATCATTCCGCTGATTCTGCTCATGACTCTCGCTGTGGTGTGGGTCATCTGGGGACGAAAGATGCATGCCAGCGATGAAGCGCGGCAAAACATCATGGATTTTAATGAAAAAAACAGCATTACCGACGCGCGCCTGTTGAAGCAATCACTGTTTGTGCTGGCGACTGTCATCAGCGGCTTTATCTTCGCCCATCAGCTGCACCTGGAGCCAGCCACCATCGCCCTCTTCGGGGCTGCGCTGCTGTTGCTGCTAACCAATATTAAACGATCATCCGAGTCACAGGCGAAAGATGTGCATGCCTCTTTTGCCGAGGTGGAGTGGATCACCATCTTTTTTTTCGTCGGCCTGTTTATTCTTGTTCACGGCGTGGAACATGTCGGCTTGCTGGAGAGACTGGCGAACGCTGTACTCGACTTCACCGGCGGCGATCTGACCAACACCGCATTGATGATCCTGTGGATCTCCGCCATATTTTCTGCGCTGGTCGACAACATTCCTTTCGTTGCGACCATGATTCCTGTCATCAAGAGCATGGCGCCAGTATTTGGCGGCGCTGAAAACCTCGCGCCTATATGGTGGTCGCTGGCGCTGGGCGCCTGTCTTGGCGGCAATGGCTCACTCATTGGCGCCAGTGCAAATCTGATTGTTGCCGGCTATGCCGAGCAGGCCGGCCACCCGATTCGTTTTGTGCCATTTATGCTGCTGGCATTTCCGATGATGCTGATGAGCATCGTCATCGCCACAATCTATATCTATTTCCGCTTTCTGGTTTAAATACGGAGTAAACCAATGAAACTCAAGAAAATACTGATCCCAACTGTTTTTTCCCGTGAGGGGATGAAAGTCAGGGAAGTCTTCACGATCTGCGTCGAGGCAGGAGTTCCCGCCCTGCCCTATCTCAACAGCAAAGGAGAGCGTCGTGGCTTTATCAGCCTGGCCGGCATCATGCATCACGGCTGCCTGCCAAACTACATGGTGGAGCTTGCGATGGTGCTGGGAGACCAGCTCAGCTGCGTCAAGGATGCCACAACCAAGGTCAGGGAACTCATGGATCACCCCATCGAAGCCTATGTTGATAAGCCGCTGCACTCGATTACATCAGAAACACCTATCATCAAGGCGATGGCGATTCTCGAGAAGTTCCACTCGAGCTTTCTGTTTGTATTTGATGGTGACGAGTATCGCGGCGTCATCACCGCACAGGGAATTGCGCAGCGCATGCTTGAGATCGATGCGGAAAAAAGTGAAGTCGTGAGTCGTGAGTCGTGAGTCGTGAGTCGTGAGTCGTGAGTCGTGAGTCGTGAGTCGTGAGAAGACTAATCGAGTCATTTCGAACTGCAAGCTTTTCTACTGCAATCTGTAACTTTTTTTCACAGGAGAGAAACAACATGAAACAACACCCTTTTAAGATATTGAACCGCTGGTTATTGTTAGCCTCCTGCCTGTTAGCCCTGAGTGTACAGAGTGCCGGCGCCGATGAATCACCCTTTGTAGTTACCCAGGTGGAGGGCGAATATGAGGATGTGCTCGACAGTGTCAAGACAGCGATCAAGGGAAAAGGCATCAATATCGCCCATACGCTTCCCGCCGCCGAAATGCTGAATCGCACCGGCAAGGATTTCGGTGTTGCCAGCAATGTCTATCTCAACGCTGAAATCGTTGAATTCTGCAGCGCCAGCATCTCCCACAAACTGGCGCAGAAAAACTCTGCTAATATTATGTTGTGTCCATTCTCAATCAGCGTTTATGTAACAAATGACGACCCCAAACATGTCAACCTGGCATATCGTCGGCCGGTTGCAGGAAAGGAGTCAGAACAGGAAACCGGCGAGGTTGTGAAACTGATTGAAAGCATCATTACAGAAGCCAGTGAATGGTAGTGACTTCTCAATTATCCTGTGTAAATAGGATGAACTTGTAGGATGCTGGTGAGGTACGAACCGCATCAATCATGTGATGCCGCGACATTCTGTAGAAACAGATGTCATTGCGAGGAGCCAGAGGCGACGCGGCAATCTGGTTTGGAGATTGCCGCAGTCGCTTAGGCTCCCTCGCAATGACGGCATATGCACTTAACTTATTTAACAGTTACGAATATAGCAGTAACATCTCAATAACCCCGTGCAGGAGGCAGGGTTGGGGTTTGCGTTTCAGGGCTTCCGCCGAATAAATGCTCCTGCGTTTTCGGCACTTCCGCCATCCATGGCGGTCGAAAACAGGGATGTTTTATCCAGAGCTTACAGGGATGTATTCACGCGTCCCTGAAATGCTGGCCCCAACCCTGCACAGACTCAATCAATGCACGGACTTATTGAGAAATTACATATAGCAAAGCCATCCTATTGAAGTGCAAACGTTATTTGACAGGAGAGTTCCATGAAAACACTCATTAGCACTGCCGCTGCATCACTCTGTTGCGCGGCTCTCTACTCCTGCGCGAGCATAGATAGCGGGGAACATTACGCCTCCACAGGTGAAAAACTCTATGCTGAAAATTGTTACGGCTGTCACCGCGAAGCAGCCACTCTGAATGAGCCGAAAGAGTTCATTCATAAAACCATTCATCACGGAGGGAAAATAATGCCCTCCTTTGAAGAGAGCCTCGCTGAAACAGAACACCAGCAGATCATCGACTACATCCTGAAACAACGATGAATTGATCAAGTCTTTTTCCCAGGCGGTTGCTTGCGGGTAAAAGTCCACTGTTTGTCATCTGAATCCGCCTTTGAAAACCGGTAGCCTCCCTGCCTGAACGCCTTGATGCCTTCAGGTGATTCAATCCTGTTGCGCAGTATAAAATCCGTCATCATGCCGCGCGCACGCTTGGCAAAAATAGCGATGACGCGGGTTTTTCCCTCTTTGGTCTCCTTGAATTTAATCGTCAGCAGACGCCCTTGCAAT
>JAYELV010000297.1:0-9219 GCA_034717755.1 Pseudomonadota bacterium
AGCCGGAATCTTACAGTTGTTATCAGTTGGAAGCATCTCAAGTAGCTCTCAAATACACTCATTCCGGCGAAGGCCTGAATCTATAGAATCAACCACTTACAGGTCGAGAAAATAACTTCTCAATAACTCTGTGCAGAAAAGCAGGGTTGGGACTTGCCTTTCAGGGCTGTATAAAACAGGGATGTTTTATCAGAGCTTACAGGGATGTATTCACGCGTCCCTGAAAGGCTGGTCCTGACCCTGCGCAAACCCAAATCATGCACGGGAATATTGAGAAGTTACTCGAGAAAATGGATTATTCGCTTCGCTCACCCTTCGGGCCGCCCCTGCGGGGCGTTCAAAGTGCAAGCGCTTTAGTCCGGCTAAAAACATGCCGGAATGACGGAGCTTTGCAAAAGGCTCAATATTGACGCTTTTTATATTGAAAATAGCAGCGCATGAAAAAATTTCACTTGACAAACGCATCAAAATATAAGAATATAACTACATGCTGAATTACATCGTAATTCAACATTTCCTCTTTTGGTGGTTATTTTTAGCGCAACGTTCTTCGTTGCGCTTTTTTTTGCCTTTACCTTTTGTGTCGGCTACAGGCATAATGACCTGCATAGATACTTCAGTAGTTCTTTGAGCCGGCTTGCCATGTTTGACCCGAAAATCATAGACGACATCTCCCGAAGGCTGAGTCAATCCCTCCCCCCCGGGCTTGCGTCGCTGGAAAAAGATACCCGCCAGCACCTTAACAGCGCATTGCAATCCGCGCTGTCGCGTATGAATCTCGTCACTCGAGAAGAGTTCGATATCCAGCAGGCAGTACTGGCGCGCACCCGCGAAAAGCTGGAGATGCTGGAAAAACATGTTGCTCAGTTGGAACAATCCAAGAAACATTCAAAGCAATAACCAGGAATTATTACTCATGATAGCCATGGATCGGCATGTCACTCTCGATCATTAACAGCCGCTCAGGCGCAGGCATATCTGCGCCGCTGGTAACGATTGAATCCCATCTTGGCAATGGCCTGCCTGCCTTCAACATCGTTGGATTGCCCGAAAAAGCCGTGCAGGAGAGTCGTGAGCGTGTGCGTGCGGCCATCACAAATTCCGAATTTGAATTTCCTGCGCGTCGCATCACCATCAATCTTGCCCCTGCGGATGTTCCCAAAGAGGGCAGCCGCTTTGACCTGCCTGTCGCCGTTGGAATTCTCGCAGCCACGGGAGATATTCCACAACAGCAGCTCCACCGCTACGAACTGATTGGCGAACTGGCTCTGTCGGGAGAGATTCGCCCGATCAGCGGGATTCTACCGGCCGCGCTGGCCGCCCACCGAAATGGAAAAAAACTCATCGTTCCGGCTGCCAATGCCGAAGAGGCATCCCGGGTAACCGGACTGGAAGTCTACGCCGTGGCGCATCTTCTCGATGTATCCGCACATTTCAATCAAAGCCGACAGATCGAACCATTCTGTGCTGAACACGAAGAAGCTCCTGATTGCTCACTGCCGGATATCAGCGAAGTCATCTCACAGGAAGCGGCCAAGCGCGCTTTGATCATTGCCGCAACCGGCAGGCACTCCCTGCTGATGACAGGGCCTCCAGGTACCGGCAAGACCATGCTTGCCGAACGACTTCCGGGTCTGTTGCCCGACATGACGACCGATGAGGCCCTGGAAAACGCCGCAGTTCGGTCGGTTTCCGGAGAAGAATTCGATGTCAGTAAATGGCGCGTCCGGCCTTTCAGATCCCCGCATCACTCTGCCTCAGCTGCGGCGCTTGTAGGCGGTGGAACCATACCTCGACCAGGCGAGATCTCCCTGGCGCATAACGGCGTGCTGTTTCTCGATGAGCTGCCTGAATTTGAACGGCGTGTACTCGAAGCATTGCGCGAACCCCTGGAAAATGGCGCCATTACCATTTCACGCGCCGGCCGACAGGCAGATTTCCCGGCAAGGTTTCAGCTCATTGCAGCTATGAATCCCTGCCCCTGCGGGCACCTTGGCGATCCCCGCAGGAACTGCCGCTGTTCATCAGAACAGATCAGCCGTTACCGCAACAAAATTTCAGGGCCACTGCTTGACCGTATCGATATACAGATAGAGATTCCTGCATTAGCTCCGGAAAAACTACTCTCTAAACCGCCCTCAACACTATCAAGTCACGAAATACGACGGCATGTCGCACAGGCGCACCAGTTTCAGCTGCAACGCCAACAACGTCTGAATAGTCAGCTCGATGTGAAGCAGATTTCGCAGTATTGCATGCTGCAACCCGACGATGAATCATTGTTGCTACAGGCCATCGAGAGCCTGAGTCTGTCGCACCGCGCCTACCACAGAATTTTAAAACTGGCGCGCAGCATCGCCGATTACGAGCGGCAGCAACAGATAGAGACAACGCATCTTACTGAAGCAATCAGGTATCGAAGTCTGGAAAAAAGAGATGGATGATTCTACTGCGCAGGAATGGAAGCCCTGATCAAAACACTGCGCGCATCGATCAGAGCTCCATTAGCTCCCCTCAGAGAAGGGAGGGAGAGAACAAGAAGTTACTTTTGTGGTCCTGGCCCTGGCCCTGACTTAGGCCCTGACTTAGAGCCTGACTTAGAGCCTGACTTAGAGCCTGACTTAGAGCCTGACTTAGAGCCTGACTTAGAGCCTGACTTAGGCCCTGACTTAGATCCTGACTTAGGCCTTGGCCTTGGCTCTGATCCTGAGTGTGATCTTGCTTTGTCCTCGAAAAAATTCCGCGTGCCTGACTGGAATTCATCGGCAACCTCGGCAGGACCTGGCACGGCGATAGTCGGCGCTCTCATGCCGCCCGGCATTTCGCCCATGTCATACGGTGCATTGAGGGCATCATCCCACATGTCATCAAAGAAATCCCGCATCTTGTTGTCATCATCAAAATCGTCGAACCTGTCATCGAACTTGTCGAACCATTTGTTATCCCCGAAAAACGGAAAATTGGAGTCCCTGCCACCCCATGGCATGCTTCTGCTGCTAAAACCACGGTTACCCCAGGGCATGTCTCTGGTGCCCATGCCTCTGCTCCAGGGGCTGTTGCTTCCTCTGCTCCCGCCCCGATAATCGCGTCGCCGATCCGGGCCACTTCCATAGCGTCCTGGAGGAGGTCCACCTCGGTATCCACCGCCTGGAGGAGGTCCGCCTCGATATCCACCTCCTGGAGGAGGTCCACCTCGATATCCACCGCCTGGAGGAGGTCCGCCACGATAACTACCTCCTGGAGGGGGTCCCGCAGGCCGCTGACCGGCGCCAGCTGTGCGGGGAGGCTCTCCTGCTGGACGCTGTGGCGCTGCAGCAGGAGGGGGCGTAATCATCCGGGGCGGCGCTGCTTGAGGAGCCTGTCCGGGGGGGGCAAACCCAGGCGCTGCAGCCTGAGGCCTGGGTGCAAACTTTGGCGCCGGAGCCTGGGATGGCGCAGCTGCCCGGGGCTGTGGCGCCGCTGGAGCCTGCCTAGTTTGCGGCAGCGGCCTGAATTTTGGCGGCGGGGCAGGCTGCCCGGCAGTTTGCTGCGGCAGCGGCTGATAACGATAGTCCTGCTCGGCATTGACAACATCAACAGCGGCTGTCAGCAGCAGCACCGCTGAGATTGCAGTCGCCAAACGACAATTTCTCTTTGGTATCATCTTTTTACTCTCCTTCATTCTATAACTCTATTTCGTATCAGCATTGAATCACCACCACCTGCCGCCTCTTCCCCTGTCGCTGCTCCAGGGCGTGCTCCAGCTGCTGCCTCTGCGACCCCACGGGCCACTGTCGTTGCTCCAGGGTGTGCTCCAGCTGCTGCCTCTGCGACTCCACGGGCCGCTGTCCCTGCTGCCAAAAGGCATGCTCCAGCTGTTGCTTCTGCCACCCCATGGAGTGTTTCTACCACCCCACGGCATGCTCCAGTTACTGTCCCAGTCATTGTCCCGCCAGCTAGATCGACGATCATAGTAACGATCGAAATCACGATCATATCTATCAAAATCACGATCATATCGATCAAAATCGCGATCAAAGTCACCGCGCCGTGGACCACGGCGAGAATCACCACGTCGTGGCGGTCCTGCGGGCCGTTGTCCGGGGCCCGCTGAGCGGGGTGCTGTTTCAGCGACAGGTGCTGCTGGAGCAGGCGCTGATGCCCGGGGTGGAGCCGATTCCCGGGGCTGTGGAGCCGGAGCAGACTGCCCTGCGGTTTTTTCCGGCATCGGCTGGTAACGAAAATCTTCCGCGTTGACAACATCCACAGCAGCGCTCATCAGCAGCGCCACCGGGATTGCGGTCGCCAAACAATAATTGCTATTTGCTTTCATTTCTACACTCTCCTTTAATATACAATGTTTTATCGTATCAGCATTGAATCACTATTATCATCGTATTACCAGAGTTTATTAGTGAAAATATCGTCTCTCGTATGAAAAACAGCTGTAATTCCCCAATTTTTCACTTGTCGCGACAAAACTCCTCGCCACAAATGTGCACTTAACCACTTGCAAATTGCGGATTATCAGATAGGATTAACACCATGGAGAAGAGGAACATTAAAACAAGAGAGATTTTTTTCGATAAATCTCATGCAGATGAGCAGCAGGCCAATACGGCTGCAGAGCGCCTGACTGGTATCGAGGGGATTCTGGATCTCCGCGCCATTTCGGCGAATCATCTACGCATCACCTATCACCTGCTTGATATCAACCTTGAGCAGATTGAAGAGGGTCTGATAGAAGCCGGTTTTTTTCTCAAGAACAACCTCATCAACAAGCTCCGGGATGCACTCTTCTACTACACGGAAGAGACCGAGCGCGCCAACCAGGGCTGTACCAAAGGCAGCAGCAACTGCACCAGAAAGGTTTTTATTGCGCGCTATAACCAGATCAATCACGGTTGCCGGGACGTGCGCCCCGATCACTGGCGGCGCTACCTGTAGGGCCCCTTCCGTCTTTCCTGCATCCTGTCAAGAGTTCATCATTGTCCCTGGATAAAAAAAAGATTGCCGAGTTGCGCAAAGAGATCAACTTCAGCGACACGCTCAAAGGGCAGCATCTTGCATTTCACACCACCTGGGGACTCTTTTCCCCGCGCGCCATTGACCATGGCACGCGCATGCTGCTCGACTACCTCGATGTCAGACAGGATGACAGGGCGATTGACCTTGGCTGTGGTTACGGCCCGCTGGGCCTGACAATCGCCAGGCTGGCCCCGCAGGGAGAGTGCCTGCTGGTCGACAAGGATTTTGTCGCGGTCGAATATGCTGCAAAAAATGCAGCCCTGAACAACATCAGCAACGTCTCCGTACAACTCAGTGACGGACTCAAACACATCGACAGACAATCGTTCACCCTGGCAGTCACCAACCTGCCCGCGAAGACCAGCAATGAACACTACTATCTCTTTTTCCAGGATATCTACGAGCATCTCGAGCCGGGCGGACGCTTCTACGTGGTGGTCATCTCCGGGCTGCGCAACTTCATCAAACGCGCCTTTACCGAGGTCTTCGGCAATCATAAAAAACTCAAGCAGGGCAAAAGTTACACTGTTGCAATGGCAGTCAAGGAGTAAATTACTTTTTCAGGAAACATTATGACAACCATAGGCACTCCCCTCTCTCCCTCAGCAATCCGCGTGCTCTTGTGCGGCGGTGGCGAACTTGGCAAAGAGGTGGTCATCGAACTGCAGCGCCTTGGCGTCGAAGTGATTGTCGTTGACCGCTATGCCGATGCACCCGCCATGCAGGTGGCCCATCGCAGCCATGTCATCTCAATGCTCGACGGTGAAGCGCTGCGAGCAATCATCGAGAGCGAAAAACCGCACTATATCGTGCCGGAGATCGAGGCCATTGCAACTGACACCCTGGTCGCTCTCGAAACAGAGGGATTCACCGTGATACCGACTGCCCGTGCGGCACAATTAACCATGAACCGTGAAGGCATCCGCCGCCTTGCTGCAGAGGAGCTTGGCATCCAGACCTCCGCCTACCGTTTTGCGCAAAACCGCGAACAGTTCAACCGCGCGATCAGCGACATCGGCATGCCCTGTATCATCAAACCGATCATGAGCTCATCGGGCAAGGGACAAAGCACCATCCACAAGGAGTCGGATATCGATGCAGCATGGGAGTATGCGCAACAGGGAGGACGCAGCGGTGCGGGCAAGGTCATCGTCGAGGGTTTTGTTGATTTCGATTACGAAATCACACTACTGACAGTACGTCACGTTGGTGGAACCAGCTACTGTGAACCGGTCGGACACACCCAGGTCGACGGCGACTACCGCCAGTCATGGCAGCCGCAGCCCATGAGCGAAAAGGCGATCGCCTCGGCGAGAAAGATTGCCGCACAAGTGACGGACGCTCTCGGTGGCCGGGGTATTTTTGGTGTCGAACTCTTTATCAAAGGTGACGAGGTGATCTTCAGCGAAGTGTCACCACGTCCACATGATACCGGCATGGTCACCATGATCTCCCAGGATCTCTCCCAGTTTGCACTGCATGCGAGAGCCATTCTCGGACTTCCCATTCCCAATATTTATTTTCACGGCCCGTCAGCCACCAGCGTCATCCTGGCTGAAGGAGACTCTTCACAGGTCAGCTTCGGCAACCTCGAAACCGCCCTGCAACAGCCGAACACACAGATTCGCCTTTTTGGAAAGCCGCAGGTCAGCGGTCAACGCCGCATGGGAGTCGTACTGGCGCGCGGCGAGACGCCTGAAGATGCCAAACAGAAGGCGATGAATGGGGCCGATGCGATTCAGATCAGTCTGTGAGGGGCTGCCCCAATCAGGAGTCGGCAACCCGCTGAGCTTCGCTAAAATCGAGCGTCCCCTCGTAAATCGCCCTGCCGGTAATGGCGCTGTCGATGCCGCTGTCAGCCACCTCCAGGAGACGGTAAATATCATCCATATTGGTGATGCCGCCGGAGGCAACCACCGGTATCGAGATTGACTCCGCCAGTGCCGCCGTCGCTTCTGCATTGACCCCCTGCATCATGCCGTCGCGGCTGATATCAGTGTAGACAATGGCGCTGACGCCGGCATTTTCAAAGCGCCGGGCAAGATCAATCGCCTTGACATCCGAGACTTCCGCCCAACCCTCGACGGCGACCATGCCATCTTTGGCATCGATGCCGACGATAATGTTGCCGGGATACTCTTCGCACACCTGGTCGACAAATCCGGGATCACGCACCGCCTTGGTGCCGATGATGCAGTACTCGACCCCCGCCACGAGATAGGCTTCAACGGTTTCGGCATCACGGATGCCTCCGCCGACCTGGATCGGTAAGCCGGGAAATGCCTGAGCAATAGCGCGCACCACATCGCCATTGACCGGTTCTCCTTCAAAGGCGCCGTTGAGATCGACCAGGTGCAGGCGGCGCGCACCGGCATCGACCCAGCGCTCCGCCATCGCAACCGGATCGTCCGAGAATACCGTATCATCCTCCATGCGCCCCTGGCGCAGACGCACACACTTACCATCCTTGAGATCGATCGCAGGAATTATCAACATCTTCAGAGTTTCCAGTTTACAAAATTCTTCAACAGTTGCAGGCCATCAGCTGCGCTTTTTTCAGGATGGAACTGCACCGCAAACAGATTATCCCTGGCAATCGCGCAGGTGAAACGCTCGCCATAATCCGTGGTTGCCGCAATCAAATCGCTCTCTTCAGGAATCACAAAGTAACTGTGCACAAAATAGAAGCGGCTGCGATCGGCAATACCGTGCCACAGCGGATGATCGATGCGCTGCTCAACCTGGCTCCATCCCATGTGCGGAATTTTCAATGGCAGGCCATTTTCACCCCTGAAGTCACCTGAGAAGTGCTGCACTTTGCCGTGCATCATCCCCAGCAGGTCAGTACCACCATTCTCTTCACTGTGTTCCATCAGCACCTGCAGTCCCATGCAGACCCCCAGAAAAGGCTTGCTTGCCGCAGCTTCGCGCACTGCACGCTCGACGTGGTGATCGCTGATCGCCGCCATGCAGTCACGCGCGGCGCCCTGACCGGGAAAAACCACGCGATCGGCGTCATGTATCACAGCAGCATCATCGCTGACGACGACCTCAGCATCTGCGGCGACATGTTCGACAGCCTTGGAAACCGACCGCAGGTTTCCCAGACTGTAATCAACTATAACGATCTTTTCCATAAACGAGGATACCTCTGTATAAGTCCATGGGATGGGGGTTCGGGGGAAGGGCAATCCAGACATCCATTGTAAACCATTGGTAGACGCCCCTTCCCCCGTAGACAAACTTGCAGGAATGCTCTGACCACGGCGCGCAGCGCCGTGATCAGAGCGTTCCCTTGGTTGACGGCATCTTGCCCGACATGCGCGGATCGGCTTCGAGCGCCATGCGCAGGGCACGCCCAAACGCCTTGAATATGGTCTCAGCGATATGGTGTGCATTGCGGCCACGCAGGTTGTCGATATGCAACGTCACACCGGCATGATTGACAAACCCCTGGAAAAACTCGACAAATAGATCGACGTCAAAACTGCCTATAGCGCCACGTCTGAAATCAACATGAAACTCCAGACCGGGACGTCCGGAGAGATCGATAACGACACGCGACAACGCCTCGTCCAGCGGCACATAGGCATGCCCATAGCGATAGATACCTTTTTTGTCACCCACGGCACGGGCAAACGCCTGACCCATGGTGATGCCGATATCCTCTACACTGTGGTGATCATCGATGTGGCGGTCACCCCTGGCAGTGATCTCAAGATCCACCAACCCGTGGCGTGCTACCTGGTCGAGCATGTGCTCCAGAAAAGGTATCCCCGTATCTAAAGATGCGCTTCCACTGCCATCCAGATTGATGGCGACACTGATTTGCGTCTCCAGCGTATTGCGTTCGACTTCGGCGGTTCGAGACATGCTTGCGTAGCCCACATAAATGGATTAATCGTGGTTATTTTAACGCGAAATAGCAACAATGCCACGGGTTCTTTAATTAGCAATATTTGTAACTATTCAGCACCTGCTAATTTGTCACTGTTTCCAGGCATATCTTCCGGAAAACGCCGTGAATACATCCATGTAGGCTCGAGTCGGCGTCCCTGCCTCCTACGTTTCCAGCAGATACACCTGAAAACAGTGACTTTCCTGGCCAATATATCAACAAGCTGAATGGTTACCAATATTTTAATGTACCAACAAAGAGTCGATATCTGAATTATTCTGAACTCTCATTGCGTACACGCAGGAAAACCGCAA
>JAYELV010000298.1:0-2915 GCA_034717755.1 Pseudomonadota bacterium
GGACAGTAAAGGAGGCGACAGAGTTGTCTACTCCAAGACGTTCGGTGACCGTGCGCAAAGTCACCGGAATGGTGGCATTGGAACTGGCGGTACTGAATCCAAATACCTGCACACTGCGCATTTTTTTCAGGAAGATGACGGGATTCAAACCGGAAAAAACCTTTAAAACGATCATCAGGGTGACAAAAAGATGCAGCATCAGGGCTGCGACCAGAACCAGCACATAGCCCGCCAGATGGCCGAGCAGGTCGAGACCGAGTTCAGCCATGGACTGCGCGATCAGGCAGAAGACGGCATAGGGCGCAATGCTCATGATGATGTGCACCATCTTCATCATCACTTCGTTGCCGATCTCGATCCCTTTCATCAGATCTTTTGCTTTTTTGCCAACCATGAGGATACTGATGCCGAGTAGAATGGCGAAGAAAATAATCTGCAGCATCTCACTGGAGGCAAGCGCCTGCACCGGATTGGTCGGTACGATGTTGATCAGCACATCGGTCAGCGGTGGCGGTTCCTTGCCGGTATAAGTTGCTGCTGTCTCCGCATTCATGCCTTTACCCGGCGCCGCGATGATTGCAAGCCCGATCGCCGAAGCTATGGCAATCGCGGTAGTCAGCATGTAGAGGGCGAATGACTTGCCGCCAACGCGCCCCAGCGTGCTCAGATTGCCGATACCGCAAACACCGCTGATCAATGACAGCAACACCAGCGGTACTACCAGCATTTTCAGGGCGCTGACAAACATCTTGCCGACAACATGAAACAGTCCGCCAACGATGTATTCATTGATGAATGACCCGGTTGCATTCAGGCCGCCAAGGTTGATCGCCAGACCGACCAGGATACCGCTGACCATTCCAATCAGCACCTTGAGCGTCAGACTCATTCCTTTATCATTCGAGCTCATACTTTCCTCCTCAGGATGTGTATTGTTTTATCGAAATATAGCGATCTCATGGATGCCGGGGCGGGCCATCCGGCCAGTTGCTGAACGGGAAGGGACGCTGTTCGCTATTGAATGTCAGGAACAGCGTAATCTGGTAGATGTAGGTGCTCAGACTTTGCCCCAGCGTCAGCAGCTGCGCATTGGTATTGCCGGTAAAGAGCACAGATAAAAACTGGAACAGCACCACCACGGCGATGACAAACCTGGCCACGCCGGCTATGAGAAAAAACAGCAGCATGAAAAGCCCGCGCAACCAGGTGTTTGTATCCAGAATCTTCTGTTTTATTTCGTCATTCATTATTAGTCCTGTGATTATGCAACTGCATTCTCGGATTGCACACTTTTAGATCTGTATTTATCTGTGTTCATCTGCGGTTAAACAACAGCCTCTCAGATAAAATTCAGTCGTACCTGCGTATCTGCAATCTGCGGAAGATTTTTTGAGACCGGACACTGCCCCATCCTGGAGATGATATAGTCCCTGTCATCCGCTGATGCCGTTCCTTTCGCGGCTTTGGCATCAAACGAGATGTGCATCTGCTCGAGCCTCCACTCATCATCCGCAACCAGCACCATCTCACCTCTCGCGGATGCCAGCTCAATGCCCCTTTCAGCACAGTTGTTGCGCATAAACAAATGCTGACAGGTAAAGATTGAATAGGCATAGATCAAAAATCCGGGACTGCGTTCGCTCAACGCCAGTGGTTGCCACTCGCTATCGATGACATGCTCGACCAGCAGCTGCTGCAATTTGTTGTCACTGGATTCATAAGCGCCGTTGAGGCGCAGCTGGAAATAGTGTTTATTCATTCGTCGAGTATCCGCGTAATCAATTGCAGCATAGTATCACTTTGCGTGTAATTTATGGGTATCGTGCATGCTGAATTTTCCATTTTCAACAGCAGTGATGGAAAGCTCCGTGCCGCCAGCTGCGAGGTCAGTTCTATCTCGGACAATAGCTCACGCTGTATCTCGCCACTGTTCAGAGCGGCAGTGAAATCTGTGACATTCAAGCCAAGTTCACCCGCAAGTTCTATGAGCGTGTCATCATCGGAGGGATTTCTCGCCTGTCTGTAGTAGGCGGTTTGAATCGCAGCGGTCATTTTTTCGTCGTATTGAGCTCCCTGCCGCCGCGCCGCAATAATAGCTCGACAGGCAGGCCAGGTGGCGCGCCTTGGCTGACACTGGGACCAGAAATCAAAATTAAAATACTTTCCGGGAATTTTTTGTTCGATCTCGCGCCAGGCGTGTTGAATGTATGCACGCATCTCAACAGACATCGGCTGCTGCGTATCTTCAGCAAGACCGCCGAGCAGTCGCCTGACATGAAGGTTCTGCGGCAATCTTTCAAAGAGTTGCAGGCGCGTGGTTTCAAACCCCCAGCACCAGCTGCACATGGGATCGTGGACATAGTAAAGTATCGGGGCGACAGGCATCATGATTGGCGGGCGAAGACGCGAACAAAGACCTCTATTTTACTTGAAGTCATGCCGCTATTGAGTAACTGATCAAACTTCGTGTGTCATTGCGCGATCTTTCTCGCGGCCGGAAGGCCGCTCCCACGATAAAACACGAGCGGGACATCAGAGTGTGGGAGCGGTCTTCTGACCGCGATTGAAATGCGGTAGCATTATTACTCACATGCACGGGGATGCAGAGGCATCACTGGATCACAAGATCTTCAGCGCAGTGCGCTCTCAGGCCAAAGAGAAGGGCTTGAAGTAGGAATCTGACAAGATGGCGGACCGAGGAACGAGTAGCGAGTAGCGAGTAGCGAGTAGCGAGTAGCGAGTAGCGAGTAGCGAGTAGCGAGTAGCGAGTAGCGAGTAGCGAGTACTCAGTACTCAGTACTCACTCCTATTTTTTCGCTTTTCCGAAGATCAGCGCAAACAGCGCCATCCTGATATAGAGGGCCCCTCGCAATTGGGAGCAGTGGCAGTTATGCGGAGAGTCTTTCATCAGCACC
>JAYELV010000298.1:3015-7075 GCA_034717755.1 Pseudomonadota bacterium
CGCGTTTCATTGAAATAGACGCTGCCGAGGATCTTCCCCTCGAGAACCCGGCCCGGAGTCTCACCAAGTTCGTAGCTGGCTGCAAGACGGAAGATCTGGCTCAACAGGGAGGCATCAAAATCCTTGATTGTCAGAACATGTTTGTTGACAAACAACTCCTGCAGGGAGGAGTCAACCTCGATGGCGTCCCTCAACGCGGTGATGCTTTCCGGTGTAGAGCAGACATGCTGCTGCATCTGGCTGCTTGCGGATGGACCCGGTAGTTGATGATTACTCATGAATCTATTCTCCTCTCGTTATTCATTCCCGGGCACTGTGTGGATTACTGTTGAAGCGCTGAATTGATTTTACACCCAACTCACTTCTGTACACAGGGCTCAAGCTGTAGGACACTATACTGCATATTTCTCTATTGAACATCCCGAGCACAGCAACTCATGTATTCAACCCCGCCTTTTCCCGAAGATGACAAGCAGCCGATTGGTATATTACTGGTCAACCTGGGGACGCCCGATGCTCCTGACACAGCCTCTGTGCGCCGCTATCTGGCAGAGTTCCTCAGTGACCGGCGCGTCGTAGAACGCCATCCGGCCATATGGAAACCGGTGCTGCACGGAATCATCCTGCGCACGCGGCCGAAGCGCTCCGCAGCAGCTTATGAAAAAATCTGGGAACAGGGCGGTTCTCCATTACTGCTGATCTCGCAACAGCAGCAGCAGGCGCTGCAGCGGCAACTTGATGACAGCGAAGGTGATTCCAGAGATGGCTATCGTGTGGTACTTGCGATGCGCTATGGGTCACCCTCCATAGCCGACGGGCTGAAGCAACTGCGTGAGCACAATGCGCGCAAAATCCTGGTGTTGTCGCTTTATCCGCAATACTCCGCCACCACCACGGCCAGTATTTTTGATGAAGTCACCGCCTGCCTGAAAGAGTGGCGCTGGATACCGGAGATGCGCTTCATCAACAGCTATGCAACCGATCCCGCCTACATCGATGCTCTGGCCGACAGCATCACTACATACCGGGATCAGCAGCAGCCATCTCAAAAGCTGCTGCTCTCCTTTCACGGCATTCCACAGGAGTATGTCGACAACGGCGATCCCTATGCTGACGAGTGCCGCCAGACAGCCGCACTGCTGGTGGAGAAGCTGGCTTTAGCAGATGATCAATGGCTGCTGACCTACCAGTCCCGTTTGGGACCAACACAGTGGCTGCAGCCCTACACCGACAGCAGTGTGGAGCAGCTTGCAGGAGATGGTGTCGAATCGCTGGATGTCGTCTGCCCGGGTTTTTCTGTAGACTGTCTCGAAACCCTCGAGGAGATAGCAATGGAAAACCGTGAAAACTTTATACGCGCCGGCGGCAAAACCTTCCACTACATTCCTGCGCTGAATGATAACCCTGCACATATCAGGATGATGAAACAGCTGGTGTTGCGACATACTGCGGGTTGGTTCTCTTGAGCCAGCATCACCCGACCAACATCCTGCTTCACAAGGCCTCCCGCGAGCTTGAAATCGAGTTTGACGACGGCAAAACATTTACTCTTCCGAGCGAGTTTTTGCGTGTCTACAGCCCCTCTGCCGAGGTGCGCGGTCACTGGGGGGACCAGGCCAAACTGCAGCTGGACAAACAGGATGTCAATATCACGGATATCCAGCCTGTCGGCAGCTATGCGATCAAGATCATCTACGACGACGGTCATGACTCGGGGCTGTACGACTGGGACTATCTCTATGAACTCGGCAATAAACAGCCCATCTACTGGACAGACTACCTCGACCGCCTGCACAAAGCCGGGCACAAGCGCACTCCACCCAAAAACCTAAAACCTAAAACCTAAAACCTAAAACCTAAAACCTAAAACCTAAAATTATACATGCCCATGCAAAGTTCCCGGGATATTTTCACCGTATCGCGCCTCAACATCGAGGTTAAGGCGGCGCTTGAAGGCAGCTTTCCGCTGCTGTGGGTCACCGGCGAGATCAGCAATCTCGCCACACCGCGTTCCGGTCATCTCTACTTCACACTCAAAGAGAGCGGCGCACAGGTACGCTGCGCCATGTTTCGCAGCCGCCGCAACCTGTCGCGCTTCCAGGCGAAAGACGGCATGCAGGTCATCGTACGCGCCCGCGTTACCCTCTATGAACCGCGCGGTGATTACCAGCTGATCATCGACCACATGGAACAGGCCGGTGAAGGCCTGCTGCGCCAGCAGATTGAACAACTGCAGCAGAAACTCGATCTGGAGGGACTCTTCAGCAGTGATCACAAACAGCCGCTTCCGTTGTTTCCGCAACGCATCGGCGTGATCACATCGGCAAGCGGAGCAGCCGTCCACGATGTGTTGACAGTATTGCAACGCCGCTGCCCGGCGATCCCGGTAATCGTCTACCCGGTTGCAGTACAGGGAGAGAATGCAGCAGCTGAGATCATCGAAATGCTGCGTATCGCAGAGCAGCGCCAGGAGTGTGACCTGCTAATCCTGACACGCGGAGGCGGATCACTGGAAGATATGATGGCTTTCAATGATGAACAACTGGTGCGCGAGGTTTACCGGCTCTCCATCCCCCTGATTTCAGCCATCGGCCATGAGATCGATATCAGCCTGAGTGACCATGTAGCCGACAGGCGTGCACCAACACCATCTGCCGCTGCCGAGCTTGCAAGCCCTGACTGCAGGGAGCTAAATCGCAAGACTGATTCTCTGGCCGGGCAGATAATGCGCATACAGCAGAACCAGCTGATGCAACTGGCGCAGCGGATTGACGAACTCTCCATCCGTCTCACCCAGCAGCATCCCGGCAGCAGGCTTCAGCAACAGCAGCGTCAACTGCAGACCCTACAACAGCGGCTGAAAAAAAGCATGCGTCACAGGATCGAGATACTGCAATCCAGCCACAAAAACCTACTGCTCAGGCTCATCGGACACTCCCCCGTACAGCAGCTGCGGCACTCCCGGCAGCGCCTCGACAATCTTGGCGCGCGCTTGCAACAGCGTATGCAGGAACGTCTGCAACACAGTCATCAGCAGCTAGGTGGAATCACACGCGAGCTCAATGCCATCAGCCCGCTTGCCACGCTGGAGCGCGGTTATGCGATCACCCTGGACAGCCGCAACTCAGTGGTGACAGATGCCAGCCTGCTGAGCATCGATGACCGGGTCAGGATACGTCTGGCGAAGGGAGAACTCGGATGCAGGGTTGAGGAGGTTACTCGATAGTTTCCAGCACTCTTCCTCTGCTGAATTTCACTGTATGCTTTTTCCCGGTCGCATCGGTCCACTCCATACTGCCTTCAGGATCCACTGCTGCAGATGCTTCGGACTCTGGGGTGGCTGGTAAAACCACCGGTGTCGATGCAGTCTCACCCTCCTGAACATCGAGCCTCTCCTCATACTCGAGAGCCTGCGCCAGTTGATCGAGATATCTCCTGGTCGCAGTCAGTTTTTTACTGCTGTCATCAACATCCTGTTGCGTAAGTTCAAGCAGTACAGCAGTCTCGTTGGCACTGCTCCGAACCTCGGTCAGTGTCATTTCTTCAGCAGTGAGCCTTGCGTCCAACTCATAAACCCTATCCGAGATAAGATTCGTATTATCTTGAATATCCTGAATTTTATCTTCATATCTTAGCAGCGTCTCCCTGAGAAAAAAGATCACATAGAGATTGCCAAGCAATATCATGCCCATAAACAGCAGCAGAGCATGCTTTCCCAGTGAGGATTTGGCAGGTTTTTCTTCCGGGCGAGCGGATTCTGTCATTGTATTTGCTTAATCTTTGAGTGAAGTGTTGCGTATAATGCAGTGAGAAACATTTTTAATATTATATATATTAATAGGTTACACGATACACCAGTAACTTTCCAATAACTTAGTACATTGATTGCATTTTGTTATAACAGATGTCATTGCGAGGGAGCCTCAGCGACCGCGGCAATCTGGCTCGGAGATTGCTGCGGTCGCTGAGGCTCCCTCGCAATGACAGCATTCACACGATCTTTTGAGAAGTTTCGATTAAACCACATAAGACCATCTGGCATCCTTCACCCTGCCTTAGT
>JAYELV010000298.1:7175-9210 GCA_034717755.1 Pseudomonadota bacterium
CGGCAATCTGGCTCGGAGATTGCTGCGGTCGCTGAGGCTCCCTCGCAATGACAGCATTCACACGATCTTTTGAGAAGTTTCGATTAAACCACATAAGACCATCTGGCATCCTTCACCCTGCCTTAGTGCGTGATCATCTCTTTGCCATTTTGTACAAGATTAACAGAGAAAGAAGCTAAAGGTCTTTGCAGGTTCTAAACCCTGAATAGACATCATTGCGTTCCGGGCCGTAATAGTTGCGCCAGGTGTTACGCAGCATGCGTCCACGGGTTGCCCAGGAACCGCCGCGCAGCACCCTGGTCTTGCCAAACAGGGGTTGCGAGTAGTCCTGGTACATATCGGCTTCAAAACCCGGATAGGGATTGAATGTATCGGCTGTCCACTCCCACACATTGCCGAGCATCTGCCGGCAGCCGAATGCGCTGTCACCCTCGGCGAATGCGGCCACATCGATGACTCCCATGGCACGGCCATCCAGGTTTGCCAACTGCGGCGTCGGCGCTTCTTCACCCCAGGGATAGGTGCGCCTGGTATCTGACAAGCCCTCACCGCTGCCGGATGGTTCGCCTGATGCGGCCAGCTCCCATTCAGCTTCGGATGGCAGGCGTCGTCCCGCCCAGCGGCACCAGGCCATCGCCTCGTACCAGCTGACATGAATCATCGCCGCATGCGGACGCAACGCCTGCCACGTATCGAACACCCTGGTTTCCCAGCCATCGACGCCATGGTTTCGCCAATAGAGAGGCGCCTTCAACCCCGAGTTCTGCAGCCACTGCCAGCCCGCATCATCCCAGAATTCCCGCTTGCGATAGCCATCCGCCTCGACAAATTCTGCATACTGCCGGTTGCTAACCGGTGCCCGCGAGATCTGAAATGATGCAATATCCACAGCATGCTCCCACTTCTCATTATCGAAACAGAATCCGGCCCTGCGGCAGGCGCCCAGCATGAACCGCCCGCCCGGAATATCGACATCTCCATGCAGCGGCCCTGCCTGCCAGTGCGCATCCTCTCTCGCCAGCGCAAATACGGGCCGTGGATAGCTCAGGGTTTGACGGCTATAGGTGAATGCCTCGGTATGCATATCTTCATGAAATACCGCATAGCGCATCAGGTAGAGAGCCTCGTCAGGCAAATCAGGCTGTTGCAGCCGCGCCAGCTCCGAATCCAGTACAAGCTGCATATACTCCAGGGTCTCGTCCAGAGACGGCAACGGCAGATCCCATCTGTCATTATGGGCAATGGTGATCGAATCATAAATTGCATCGGCATTGGCCAGGAAAGAGTCCGCACCATCGAGATGACGCCGCGTCCACAGCTCATGAAAATAGGCCGCGTGGCCAATCTCCCACAGCAGCGGGTTGACGATATACAGCATGGGCCCCATGCGCTGATCGTCCGAAAGCCCTGCAACCAGTTCCAGGGTGCGCTCCCTGGTGTCCACCAGCCAGGCAGCCAGGATGCTGCGTTGTGATTCACTCATTTACTTTATAATCCTGTCAATGAAAACCTAAGTAACTATTCAGTTCATTCGGGGTCGTCACTGCTATCGGGTGTATCTTCCAGAAAACGTCGTGAATACATCCATGTAGACTCGTGTCGGCATCCATGCCTCCAACGTTTCTTGCAGATACACCCGATAGCAGTGACTGTATTATGCCTTTGTTGAAGATGCTGAATAGTTACAAACCTAAAACCTAACTATACCCCCTATGCACATCGGAATGATCACCCCTGCCCCGCCGCGGTCTTTATCCGGCAACCGCGCTTCCGCCACCCGCTGGGCAGGATTCCTGCGTGATGCAGGACATCGCGTCACTATTGCAACCGACTATGATGATAATAAATATGATCTCCTGATTGCACTACATGCATGGCGCAGCGCCGCTGCAGTAGAACGCTTTGCATCCCTCTATGCCGAAAAGCCACTGATCGTGGTTCTGACCGGCACGGATCTCTACCGCTTCATGCACTCCCACCCTGAAACCACGCTGCGCTCCATCGAGCTGGCAGACCGGTTGGTGGTGCTGCATGA
>JAYELV010000299.1:0-2215 GCA_034717755.1 Pseudomonadota bacterium
TTGGGACTTGCTTTTCAGGGCTTCCGCCGAATAAATGCTCCTGCGTTTTCGGCACTTCCGCCATCCATGGCGGTCGAAAACAGGGATGTTTTATCAGAGCTTACAGGGATGTATTCACGCGTCCCTGTAAGGCAGGTTCTGACCCTGCGCGAACCCAACTAATGCACGGGATTATTGAGAACTTACAAAAACAGATGATATGTCTCTCTTAAATCTGTGTTCATCTGTGGAAAAAAAACCGGAATGGACGAAAGCCCACCCCGGGGGTCCTTGTTATGGAGTATCAACGCCTGTAGATGGTCAGACCGGAGCTAACCCATGCCTGCATGCCGCCTCTGTACCACTTCAGCTTATAGGCTGGATAGCCGAGATTGAGCAGCGTCTTGATGTTGACTGCAGATTGCGGGCACCAGTTGCCGTTGCAGAAGAGCACCAGGGTCTTGGCATTACGGAAATCACGCTTGCCATCGGTAGTCTTGACGCCAAATTGCTTCGTCAGGATATCATCCAGAGTCGCCGCTTCCGCCTCGACTGCAAAGGCGCCTTCGACATCGTGGTTGATCTGGTTCCACGGAATATTGACAGAACCGGGAATGGTTCCGCGCATGACCCATTCAGGGGTGCGTGAATCAACCACCATCACTGTGCGATCACCGCTGCTGGAGCGTTTGAGATAACCCAGCACATCAATTTCTCCGACAGTTTCAACACCCTCGGCAACCTTCATCGGCTGCAGGCAGAAAGGGGGGCACCTGCGTCCGACTTTTGAAAACTCCTTGGGGATGACTGCATCATGATCGGCAGTCCGCGTAATCTGAATCTGCTGGCCGTTATGCACAACATCGACGGAGTGCAGCGACGCAGTGATCTTGCCGCCATGTTCGGCAATCGACGCACCCGATAGCATCATGCCTGCCACCAGGGTGAAACCCGATACTCTATTTTTTAAGTTCATACTCTTGATCCTCTAGTTCGATTATTATCTATATCGATGTATCAATATTTCAGGTAGGAGGGCATTTTCAACGTCTGTTGCGACTGCGCCTGCTCGTAACCCAACTTGCCCTGCTTTTCGGCTTTCTTGGCCAGCTTGATCGCCTTGGCGCTGTCGCCTTTTTTCAATGCAGCCTGGGCCTTTTTGATCATCTTGCCAGTATCACGCCACTCGCCATCGATGCTGGCCGCTTTTTTTCTCGCACTTTCAGCAGCAGCAATGGCAGACTCCGCAGCAGCATTGTCGCCACTGCTTTCAGTGCTTTTGGCAGCAGCCTTGTCAGCAGTTTCAGCTTTCGGCGCCGCTTTTTTCTCTGCAGCAAACACCGATTGGCCTGCAATCGCGACAATGGCGCCGAGACACAGCATAGCAGTCATTTTTTTCATATTCATCATGTTTTCTCCTGATTTGATCAGCGAACTACCATTTACTTGCGTGCGCCCGGACCATTCAGTTCCAGACCGTTGCTCATGTATGTGAGGAAGTATTCGAGATTTCGATACTCTTCGCCCTGTGCCTTGAACGGTTTTGCCCGCACCTGCTTGTTGCAGCCGGTGAAACGGCGATGCAGGGTGCCGACAGTTCCCCATTTTGAACGATAGACAGGGAAATGTGTCGTCTGTCCAAGCGCTGGGCTGAGGATTTCAGAACGGATCTTCATACCGGCATTCTGTACATGGCAAGCTGCACAGGAGAAGTTGAGTTGGCCACGGCGCGTGTAGTAGAACTTCTTGCCTTTTTCATAGGCTTCCAGCGCACGTGGATCATCCTCGGGAATCACGATGTTGGTTACTTCTCCACGTGATTCAAAAGCAATATAGGAGAGAATGTTGTTGATGCTCCCCTTCTTGTACTTGAGCGGCTTTTCACCCTGGCTTTCGCGGCACTGGTTCAGCGCCAAAGGCAGCGTCATGACCATGCCCTGCTCTTTATCCCAGTGCGGATATTTGTGGGCGATGCCCGGACCATCCGGGAAGCACTCCTTGTAGGTTTTGCCATTGGCAAAGGGGGTGTCCCACATCTCTTTGCCGTCATCGGCAAACAATTCGTAGGGAGGAAACTCCTCGATGGCCTCCCAGCTCTCGCGTCCGACCGGATCGATGGCATAGACGCCGTTGGCATACTCCTCTTTGACCACATCAGGAAATCGCTCCTTGAAGCGGTTATCAAAAACCTCCTTGTCTCTCTCCGGTGTTGCTTTCTCTGATGCCGCCTGTGCAG
>JAYELV010000300.1:0-5501 GCA_034717755.1 Pseudomonadota bacterium
TCATGAAACTGCAGTGCATCGACCATGCGCAGCATTTCGTCGATATCCCTGCCAAGTGGCTTGTCATTGACGACCTGGTGACGCACGATGCCATCGGTATCGATGAGAAAAGAGGCGCGGTAGGCCGCATCCCCATCCACCGTTTCAACACCATAGGCCCGGCAGACAGCATGCGTCATATCCGCAACCAGCGGATAGCCTACCGGGCCAATGCCGCCGTCGTTGACTGGCGTATTGCGCCACGCACTGTGGGTATAGTGTGAATCAACCGACACCCCGATCACTTCAACACCTCTTTTGCTGAATTCTTTCAGGCGATGATCAAATGCAATCAGTTCGGAGGGGCAGACAAAAGTAAAGTCGTGCGGATAGAAAAACAGAACAGCATATCGCCTTCTAGTCGCATCGGAAAAGCTGAAGTCATCAACAATGGCGCCGTCGCCCAATACTGCATGGGCAGTAAAATCCGGCGCTTCACGCCCAACAAGTACGCTCATAATAATCTCTCCAATAATGAAAGTAGCGAGTACTGAGTAGCGAGGAGTGAGTACTCAGTCCTCAGTACTCGTTACTCATCCCTTACTTGACCTCGGCCAGCAGGCCATTGAGGCGACGCACAAAACCGGCTGGATCTTCAAGCTTGCCGCCTTCTGCCAGCAACGCCTGGTCAAAGATCACACTGCCAAGATCCTCAAACTCCTGCTGCTCTTCGATTGACTTGAGCTTGCTGACCACAGGGTGATCCAGATTGATCTCCAGCGTCGGAATCGTTGCCGGGGCATCCTGCCCCATCTGTTGTAAAACCCGCGCAAGATTCTGGCTCATGTCATGATCTTCGACGACCAGGCAGGCAGGAGATTCTGTCAGGCGCTGGCTGAGACGCACCTCTTTCACCTTGCCGCCCAGGGCTTTCCTGATGCGCTTCAAAAACTTTTTGTGCTTCTTACTGCTCTTTTTATGACTCTTCTTCTGCTCGTCACTCTTGAGGTTCTCGAGATCAACCTCACCCTTGGCAACTGACTGCAACTGCTTGCCCTTAAATTCATGCAGGTGGGAAACCAGCCACTCATCGACATGATCGGTCAGCAGCAGCACCTCGATATCATTCTTTTTGAAGACTTCGAGATGAGGGCTGTATTTTGCAGCCGCGATGGAGTCCGCAGTCATATAGTAGATCTTTTCCTGCTCGTCCTGCATGCGCTCGATATAGCTGTCCAGTGAAACACTTTCAGCGTCACCCTCCGAGGTAGCCGTAACAAATCGCATCAACCCGGCGATACGCTCTGCATTTGCGGCATCCTCCGCAGGCCCCTCCTTGAGCACCTTGCCGAAGGTATCCCAGAATGTCTGGTAATCTTCCGCATCGTTTTTCGCCATCTTCTCCAGCAGTGTCAGTACCCGCTTGACGTTGGCATTGCGGATCGAGTCGATCTTCTTGCTGTGCTGCAGGATTTCACGCGATACATTCAGAGGCAGATCGTCTGCATCGACGACGCCCTTGATGAAACGCAGATAGCGGGGCATCAGCTTGTCGGCCTCATCCATGATGAAGACACGGCGCACATAGAGCTTTACGCCATGTTTCTGTTCCGGAGTAAACAGGTCAAAAGGCGCACGTTTGGGAACGAACAACAGCGAGGTGTACTCATTGGTTCCCTCTACGCGGTTGTGAATTTTCGCCAGCGGCTCTTCGAAATCATGTGCGATGTGTTTGTAGAACTCACTATACTCCTCATCCTTGATTTCAGATTTTTGACGCATCCACAGGGCAGTTCCGGTATTCACCTGTTCCCATTCAGGTTCAGGCTCTTTTTTTCCCTCTTCGTCATCCTCCCCGGCGTCGAAAATCTCCTTCAGCATCATCACCGGCATGGAGATGTGGTCAGAGAACTTGCTGATGACTGAACGCAGACGGAAGCCTTCGAGAAACTCACCTTCATCCTCTTTCAGGTGCAGAATCACATCAGTGCCCCTGCCTTTTTTCTCGACTGTCTCGATGGTAAAAGAACCTTTTCCGTCCGACTCCCATTTGACGCCGTTCTCTGCATCATCACCAGCGCGGCGACTGATCAGCGTGACACGATCCGCGACGATGTAAGCCGAGTAGAAGCCGACGCCGAACTGGCCGATGAGGCGGCTGTCCTTAACATCGTCACCGGACATCGATTCAAAAAAAGCCCTGGTGCCGGAACGTGCTATGGTGCCGATGTTTTCGGCCACCTCATCACGGTTCATACCGATGCCATTATCAGAGATAGTCAGGGTGCGGTTCTCCTTGTCCACGCTCAAACGAATCGAGAGATCGGCATCACCTTCATAGAGCGCATCATTGGAGAGTGCTTCAAAACGGAGTTTTTCAGCAGCATCTGAAGCATTGGAGATCAGCTCGCGCAGAAAAATCTCCTTGTTCGAATAGAGTGAGCGAATCACCAGATTCAGAATCTGTGAAACCTCGGTCTGGAATTGTTGTGTTTCCTGGTGTGCGTCAACGGTCATGTGTACTTGTCTCCAAAATGATATTCAGTTTTTGATGTGTCTCATCGGGTTTTATCCAACTGCGTAACTTCTCAATAACCCTATACAGGAGGGCAGAGCGGCTTCTTTTGCAATCGTGGTCAGATGACCACTCCTACGCCCGGGGGCCCTGCATTTTCCGTAGGAGCGGTCCTCTGACCGCGAAATGCATACGACCAACCAGAATTGTAATTATTGAAAAATCACGACGAATGCAGTAAATATTGGGTCATGAATATGAGTTTCAAGACCTCAAGCGAGGGAATCTGCAATTTGCTGCAGCGCCTGCAGTGGATCTTCGGCCGCGGTAATCGGACGACCGATCACCAGATAGCTCGAGCCTGCTTGCATGGCATCCTGCGGTGTCATCACGCGCCGCTGGTCAGCCGTATCACTCCCTGCCGGACGCACACCCGGAGTCACCAGTAGAAACTCATCTCCCAGGTCGCTGCGCAACTGCCGCGCCTCCCGCGGGGAGCACACCACACCATGCATGCCGCTGCTCTCCGCCAGTGCCGCAAGACGGCTGACATTATCGGCCGCACTGCCATTGAAGCCCACCTCTGCCAACTCCTCCTCACTGAGGCTGGTTAGAATAGTGACCGCGATCAATAAAGTTTCAGTAGACGACTTGTCGACGGCTTCGCGCGCCGCCTGCATCATTCTGCGGCCGCCTGAAGCGTGCACATTCATCATCCACACGCCTAGATCCGCACCTGCACGACAGGCGCCTGCAACCGTATTAGGAATATCGTGAAACTTGAGATCCAGAAACACATCGAATCCCCTGCTCATACAGGCTTCAACAAAGGAGGGACCCAGGCGGGTGTACATCTCTTTACCCACCTTGACCCGGCACAGCTGTGGGTCCAGTTGTTGCAGCAATTGCAATGCGGGCTGTTGCTGCGGGTAATCCAGTGCAACGATTATGGGTGAATGCATGTTATTAATTCCTCAAAAAAACCTGAATAACTGAATGAAACGATGGGATGGGCTCGGCGGGAGCTCTGCTCGAAGAGCGTAGCGATTCATACAGGGCTTTTCTTATCAGTCGGCAGCATGGTTCCCCAGGAACGGCAACCCGGACACTGCCAGTGAATTGTACGTGTCGTAAAGCCACAGCGATGGCACAGATAAGCAGACTGCCTGGCTGCCATGCGTTCAACAAAATCATCGATCATGCGTAAAAACTGCGACTGCTGCTCTCCCTGTTGCGTCATGCGCAGCGAGATTAGCTGGTGGATGCCATTGAGATCCGGTGTATTGGCAAGTTCGGCGGTCAAAAACTCGATTGCCGCATCACTCCCCCCGCCACTCTCAAGCTCGTGTGCGATCTCCAGCATGACCTGGATATTGTTCTTATTTGCATAAACCTCACGCAGCCATTCAATCCATTGGGATTGCTGCTGCGAACGCCGGTAGCAATCCGCCATTGGCTGTAAAATTTCACCAATATAATTGGGATGCTGCTCTGCAATCTGCTTGAAGCGGGCGATGGCCTCACGGCAGGCGCCGTGCTTCTCGGAGATCCCGGCCATAATCAACTGTGGCCGTAAAGCCAGGGGTGCGGCCTCAAGCGCCTGCTTCAAATAGCTGTCGGCCTGCGCCTCATCACCACTTTTAAGCGCCAGCTCAGCAAGTTCACACAGAAAGTGGGCCTGATCTTCTCCCTCGCCCTTGCCTCCAAGCAGGTCCAGCCGCTGGCTCACTTCGAGAGACTTGCGCCAGTCTTTCTCATGTTGATAGATCATTTTGAGATTGGTCAGTGCAGGCTGCAACTGGCGCTTGCTCTCGACCAGCTCCTCGAACAACCCCTCTGCCCGGTCCAGCAGGCCGGCTTTCATGTAGTCGTTACCCAAAGCCAGCAGCGCCTGTGAGCGCTGATCCACTGACAACGTGGAACGTGCTATCAAATTCTGGTGGATACGAATTGCCCGATCGACTTCACCACGCCGCCGGAACAGGCTGCCCAGGGCAAGATGCATTTCAACCGTTTCACTATTGACCTCCAGCATGCCGACAAAAACATCGATCGCTTTGTCCGGCTGTTCATTCACCAGGTAGTTGAGGCCGCGATAATAGGCGGAGTCCATATCGGCTTCACACTGACGCGCCTGCTGCAGACGCATGGAACGCTTTGCAGCCAGCCAGCCGGAAGCGGCGGCAACGGGCAGCAACAGTATCAATAAATCCATTAATTCAGAACTCGCGACGGATACTCAAAAGCGGAATTTGAGTTTACAGACGAGAGAGTGATTTTTCCAGCCATTTAGCTGTGGTTCCTTTACACTTGTGCACAACGATTAAACAAGAGTGAAAAAATCATGTCCGAATTCAACCATCAAACCATCATTATCACTGGCGCCGCCGGAAATCTGGGTACAGCAGTTGCGCAATCATTTGCTGCTGCTGGAGCCAATATCGTACTTGTCGACATCGATGAGGAACGTCTATTACAAACTCAGAGAGGCCTTCCAGCGGGAACAGAGTCGCTCATCATCCCAACCAACCTGATCGATCCGGAGTCTGTCTCCGCTATGGTCGGTAAAGCCAAAGGGGAATTTGGTCAAATCGATATTCTCGCCAATATCGCCGGCGGCTTCACCATGGGCCCGCTGATTCAGGAGACTGCGGACAAAGAGTGGGATTTCATGATGAATCTGAATGTACGTTCCATCTTCAACTGCTGCCGGGCTATTATTCCCGCGATGCTGGAAAATGGCAGCGGCAAGATCATCAACATTTCGGCGCGCGCCGCACGTGAAGGAAAAGCGAAAATGGGGCCCTATTGCGCCTCCAAGGCTGCTGTCATCACCCTTACCGAGACACTCTCGGCAGAAAACAGGGATAACGATATCAACGTCAACTGTATTCTTCCGGGAACCATCGACACGCCCCGCAACCGCGAAGATATGCCCGCTGCCGATCACAGCAAGTGGGTTCCCCCGCAGGCGCTGGCCGATGTCATTCAATTTCTGGCATCGGAT
>JAYELV010000300.1:5601-9197 GCA_034717755.1 Pseudomonadota bacterium
CGTCAACTGTATTCTTCCGGGAACCATCGACACGCCCCGCAACCGCGAAGATATGCCCGCTGCCGATCACAGCAAGTGGGTTCCCCCGCAGGCGCTGGCCGATGTCATTCAATTTCTGGCATCGGATGCCGCACGCTGCGTCACCGGAGCAGCGATACCCGTCTATGGAAAGAGTTGAGGTAGGTTTTAGGTTTTAGGTTTGTAACTTCTCAAAAAGTCCGTGCATTGTTCGAGTCAGCGCAGGGTCGGGATCAGCCTTTCAGGGACGCGTGAATACGTCCATGTATGCTCTGATAAAACATCCCTGTTTTATACAGCCCTGAAAAGCAGATTCCCAACCCTGCTTCCTGCACAGGGTTATTGAGATGTTACTTAGGTTTTAGGCCGTAGGGCGTAATAAGCGACAGCGCATTGCGCCGCATGGAAAGGTGCAATGCGTTCCACTTATTGTCACCCTACGGGAGCCACAGGTGCTCTTTAGTCGTTGTCCAAAAATAACTTCCCGATCCTGCTTGCCCTGTTGTCCCTCTTCAGCGTTGCAGCAAGAGTTACATAACGCTGCTATGCGCCCCTTGCTGCGCCTTGAAGAGGAACAACATTGCTGCGCGATATCGGGAAGTTATTTATGGACAACTCCTTAGCCTCTAATCTGTGTTTATCTGTGTGCATCTGTGGTTAAAAAGGTTTTTGATCAGCTCTTTAACTTTTTGCTCCAGAAATAATCCAGAGAGATCCTTTCAGGGCCGAACACAAAAATCACACCCAGCATCACACCCCATACTGCATGCTGCATGGTTCCTGCAGGCGAGATATCCGGATAGGAGATTGCTGCAACGATATTCAGGATAAACAGCCCCAGTGCAGCAGGACGTGTCAGCAGACCAAACACCAGCAACACCGGCAACAGCAGTTCTGCGCCCGTCGCCAGCCAGGCGGCAATCTCAGGTGATAGCACCGGTACTGCATATTCATAGCGAAACAGATCCAGTGTCGTTGACCAGGTCTGGATTTTTGTCATGCCGGAATCAAAAAAAGCCTTGGCGACCCACAGGCGAAAACCCAGCAGCAGCAAAGGCTTTAACAGCAGGTTTGTCGGCAGGCAGTCCGCCATTAAAAAACCGGATAGAAAATTTTTCATTTTATTATTCCCCTCTTCCGCATCTTTAACAGAAATGGGGGACAGACCACGGTTTACTGTTAAATAGTAACCCGTGGAAAAAGGAGTCACGTAGTAAACCGTGGTCTGTCCCCCATTTCATTAACGGAAAAAATTATTGATTTATTTTTTAGCCGCTTTGACCTTGCCACCGACAAGCTTCGCACAGGTTCCCTCAGGTACGTAGACCCACTCCTCGGCATCACCATCAGCAGCAGACTGACCGGCACAGGCGTGCTTGCTGGTGCCGCAATCATTCATACCCGCTTTGGCAATGCCCATGCACTTCTCCATACCGGGCTTGCCGGCCAAGGCGCCTGTGGAGAGACCAAGTACGAATGCACCAGCGATAGCAGCCATTAACATCTTTTTGTATTGCTTCATCTTTTCATTCCTATAGTAGGTTATTTGAAAAACAAGTTGATCGAAGAGCGTTCACAAACAAACGCACTTCAAGGCTACTTCAATATGCAGCCTGTTTCAAGAGAACCCGAAAGATCAATATTTCTTACATTTTTTCTTACATTTTTTCTGCCATTGAGAATTTATTTCTCCCCGGGTGTAAGAAATCCGCCCGCTTTATGTCTTATTATGCACAGGGCACTGATTGCCCGGGCAAGAGATTATGATATTAGGCAAACAAAAACGCTTTGAAGCGCTGGTGGAGAGTTATTCGACCGATCTGTTCAGATACGCATTGTGGCTCAGCCATGACAGGCATGTTGCGGAGGATCTGGTACAGGAGACCTTTACCAGGGCGTGGAAAAGCCTGCACCAGCTCAAGGACAACAAGGCGGAAAAGGGGTGGCTGACAACCATTCTGCGCAACGAAAATGCAAGGCGTTTTCAGCGTTTTCAGCCCGCTCTCGTCGAGATCGAAAAAGTTCCGCTGAGTGCAAACCAGGATGATGAGCCGGAAAATGTACTGGAACGCCGGATTCTACGCAAAGCGATGCTGGCGCTGGATGAAAAATATCGCGAACCACTCATCCTGCAGGTGATTCACGGCTTCAGTTGCAAGGAGATTGCAAAGACCATGGAGATCTCGGAAAACGCTGTCATGACACGGGTTTTCAGGGCCAAGCAGCAGCTCAAGAGCGCCCTGACGGAAACGAACAGTTCAGTCGTAGTGAGGTTGTGAAAATGAACGAATTACAATTCAGAAAACAGTGCATTATCGATCCTGATACAGCTGACATGGAGTTTCAACAGGCGCTGGAGAGTGCTGAAAACCACGAATTTCAGCAGCAGTGCATGGAGTTTGACAGCAAATTGGCTGACGCTCTGAATGTTGAGGCGCCTGATGATCTTGCGCAGCGCATCATTGAACGCAACAGCGCACAAAAAACCGGCCGCTCAAGAAGCTTCAGCTGGAACAACTGGCGTCCGTCGCTGGCTGCTGCAGCCAGCGTTGCTGCAACCATGGTGTTCGCCGTTGCTTTGCTGCTGCGCCCTCAAGTCGCCCTGTCAGAGATGGTGATTGACCATCTCTACGATGACATCAACGCACTGCATGACCGCACCGTCGTCACCGACGCCGAGCTATCGCACATACTGGATCACTTCGACGTCGAAATCGAGAGGGATTCCATCGGTACGCTTCACTTTGCCGATATCTGCCATATCGATAAAACTGATGGAATCCATGTCGTCTACGAGGGCGCCAAAGGACCTGTCACCGCCATCTATCTTCCCGGCAAAAAGGTCAAGCGTCTGCAGGCCATCAGCAGGGATCAGTTTCAGGGCATCATCTTCCCTTATCAGGAAGGAGCCATGGCCATTATCGGGCTCATGGGTGAAGATGTGCTGAAACAGAAAGTGAATGTAGAGAAGGCGCTGTTGTGGAAAACCGCTGACAGAAATATTCAGAAAGCATCGACATAGTTTCTTTGCCCCCTGCCTCGAGGAGAGACGCAGTGTCTCTTTTCGGGGCTTTTTTATGCCTCGATTTTAACCACTGAAAAGAAATCAACCACAGATGAACGCGGTCAGAAGACCGCTCCCACAGTTCATTGTGGTGTCAAATGTGGGAGTGGTCTTCTGACCACGATGCAAATGCGATAGCATTTTACTCACATGCACGGGGTTATTCAGAAGTTACAAGGCATTTTTGTAACAAGTTGATTCTTCGTGGTCTTCGTGTGCTTCGTGGTAAAAGTCTTTTAAAATATCGACTCTTTGTTGGTACATTAAGAATTGCTGAATATTGATATCTTTCTATCTGTGTGTATCTGTGTTCATCTGTGGAAAAAAATTCTTAAGAGATAACACAATTGAAAACGCATTCGTAACTTCTCAAAAAGCCCGTGTATTGTTCAAGTCTGCGCAGGGTCGGGATCAGCCTTTCAGGGACGCGTGAATACGTCCATGTAAGCTCTGATAAAACATCCCTGTTTTCGACCGCCATGGAAGGCGGAAGTGCCGAAAACGCAGGAGCATT
>JAYELV010000301.1:0-2197 GCA_034717755.1 Pseudomonadota bacterium
TACTGCTACGGTAGAACAATCTCAGAGGTGTCTGGTCAAACAGGCCCCCGCTTTTCCGATAGCTTCCGGCATTTATTTCTAATACACCGCACCTGGGTTTTTCCCGGCGCATCGATTCCGGTTCTGATTTTCTCATTCAAATAGATTTGCCTTCAATTTATCTCCTTGTTAGTCTATGCGCGCTCTTGCCATCTGGCATAGAGACACGACTTACAAATCATCTTCGGAGGAGATATGGGTGTTATTTTTCTTAGTGGTGTGAAGCGGAAAGGCAATCCTGAAAATCTGCTGACAATGAAATTGCTCAGGTTCTTTTCACTCTCATTGTTGCTGCTCTCTACTGTCATCACTGCAGAGCCCTTTTGGGGAGCAAAGGCCTCCTCTCCAGCTGACACCTCACCTGAAGCGTTGCAGCCTGGCGAATTTGTCTGGGAGAGCCAGGCGGTACCCTCTGGTCCGGTCGCCATTGTCGTCTCCCTGTCGGAGCAGCGCGCCAATGTCTACCGCAATGGCATACGCATTGGATATACAACGGTCAGTACCGGAAAAAAGGGACATCGCTCCCCGACCGGCGTTTTCACCATCCTGAATAAAGACAGGCATCATCACTCCAGCACTTACAATAATGCGGCAATGCCTTACTCTGAGCGCCTGACCTGGGGCGGTATTGCGCTTCACGCCGGCGGTCTTCCCGGCTACCCCTCCTCGCACGGCTGCATTCACCTGCCCAGCGTGTTCGCCGCAGATCTCTTCAAGATCACCAAGAAGGGGATGACGGTCGTCATCGCCGACGAAACATCTGCGCCCAGGAGCGTAACGCATCCCGGTATGCTCGCGCCTGTCGACGATGCTGGAGAAGCCGTTGTTGAAGAGCGTTTGAGTGGATGGGAAAAATTCAAGTGGCACCCAGAGAAGTCTCCAGAAGGCCCTGTCAGCATCCTCATCAGTGGCGCCGATAAACAGGCGCTGGTGTTCCGCAACGGCGTCGAGATCGGCCTGGCAAAAATCAACATCGACACACACGAACAGCCGCTCGGCACCCATGCCTACATGGCAATACATGGAAAAAAAGCATCTACGATCACCTGGAAGGCCGTCGTCCTGCCCCGTCACGCAACGGATAAGGCCATCGAGCCCGACCTGCAGGCCGTCGAGCGCATTAAGCTGCCGCCCAGGTTCGTCGCCGCCATCAAACCGCTGCTGACCCCCGGTGTTACCATGATGATCACCGATGCCCCCATCCACCAGCACACCACAGGCTCACCGCTCGACGTGATCATTGCCAATCACGGCGACGAAGGCTGATCCAGCGGGAGAATCAACAATGAAAACATATTTTGGTGATGTAACAAGCGGGTATCTGCAGCGTCTCCCCTTCATCGGCTACTTTGTTCTGCTGTATGTGCTCTTTTTCGCCCTTGTAATGGCGGGAGTAGCCAGCCTGGGGATCGCCGAGAATCTGGTTGGTGGCGACCTGACACAGGCACAGCAGATGCTGGCGGAAAAATTCGGGCTGCCTGCCATGATTATCATCGGTATCGTTTTCGCTGCAGTATTTTTCGCCAGCCTCAATCTTGAGGCCAAGCGTATCCGCGACATGGGACTGCCCGGATGGTGGACGCTGCTTGCCGTGTGGATTATCTCCGTTGTAATAATTGTTATTCTCAATGTTGTTACCGGATCGGATCCTGTCATATCCAAATCGATCTCCAGCGTCATCTCGGCTATCGGTTTCCTGGCGCTGGTTTTGATCCCCAGCAATACATTCTCCGGGAACAACGGTTAGGAAACGTACGAACAGGTGAGTTCTATGTTGTGCAAGCTTCACCCATCGGTATAATTTGCCAGTTCAATGCCCCATTCATCCGGCCATGGAATCAAGGCCAATGACAACCGAGGAAAAACAATAATGATATCGACACAATTAATCAGCAGAAGCATCACCGGCGCTCTCCTGGCGTTTGGCCTTGGTGTGACTGCACAGATTCAGGCAGAAAGCGCTGCTGTACTGGATGTCGAGGTGCATGAAACAATCTCGGCATTTGAAAAAGAGCAGTCACACGCCAGAGAGATTCTCGACCACGCCAAAGCCGCTCTGGTCTGTCCGAAAATGCGTAAAGGCGGCATCTTCGGTATTGGCGGCGGTCGCGGCCACTGCGCACTGCTGATGGATGGTAAAACAGACAGCTACTACAAC
>JAYELV010000302.1:0-9117 GCA_034717755.1 Pseudomonadota bacterium
CGCAAACAGCAGGTCGCCAATCTCATCTGCAATCTGCTGCTGATCGCCCAGCTCAAGCGCCTCCTCGATTTCGGACAACTCTTCATGGCATTTCGCCAGCGGCCCTGAAATATCAGGCCAGTCAAAGCCCACTCGCGCAGCACGACTCTGCAGCTTTTTTGCATGCACCAGGGCCGGCAATGCCTGCGCCACCCCTGCAAGCGCACTGTGATGCAGCGCTCGCTCCCCCGCCTTGTGCTGCTCCCATGCAATACTCTGTTCGGCGGCATTCGCAATCTGCTCATCGGCAAAGACATGCGGATGGCGCCGCTCCATCTTGTCGCAAATCGCCGTCACAACATCACTGAAATCAAACTCCCCCGCCTCTTCAGCCAGGCGCGCATGGAACGCCACCTGAAACAGCAGATCACCCAACTCACCTTTCAACTCCTGCAGATCATTTCGCTGAATCGCATCAGCAACTTCATACGCCTCTTCCAACGTATAGGGAGCGATGGTCTCAAACGTCTGCTCGATATCCCAGGGGCAGCCGCTTTGCGGATCGCGCAACGCGGCCATTATTTGCAAAAGCTTGTTGATACCACTCATCAGGAATTATCCGGGATTATGAAGAGACAGCAGACATAACTACAGATGGCATCTATCAAATGCAGATTCTATCGGACTGATGATCGATGATCATGGATTCAACAAAAAAAGCCGGGCAATGCCCGGCTTTTTGATCCGGCTTGAGATAAGATCAGTTGTTTTCTATGACGATATTCGGAAACTTCGAGGCATAGCTCTTTGCCTGCAGGGCCAGTTTGGCTGCTGCCTTGCGGGCAATTTCACGATAGATTTTGGCAACTGCTGATTCCGGATCGGCAACGACAGATGGTTTACCCGTGTCAGTTCCCTCGCGGATGCTCTTGTCCAGTGGCAAACCACCGAGGAAATCGACGCCATACTCCTCCGCCATGCGCTCGCCGCCGCCTTCGCCGAAGATGGCTTCGACTTCGCCGCAGTTGCTGCAGATGTGGGTGCTCATGTTCTCGACGATTCCCAGTACAGGCACTTCGACCTTTTCGAACATCTTGAAGCCCTTGCGCGCATCCAGCAGTGCAATCTCCTGCGGTGTTGTGACCACGATGGCGCCTGAGACAGGCACCTTCTGCGCCAGTGTCAGCTGGGTATCACCGGTGCCGGGCGGCAGATCGATGATGAGGTAGTCAAGATCGCTCCAGTTGGTGTCATTCAGCAGCTGCTCCAGCGCCTGTGTCACCATGGGGCCACGCCAGATCATCGGCGTCTCTTCGTCGATCAGAAAACCAATGGACATCGCCTGCAGATGGTAGCTGTTCATCGGCTCGAGCGTCTGGCCATCGTTGGACTCGGGCTTGCCGGAGATACCCAGCATGCGCGGTTGCGACGGACCATAGATATCAGCATCGAGGATGCCGACCCTGGCTCCCTCTGCAGAGAGCGCCAGTGCGAGGTTGACGGCAACGGTCGATTTGCCGACGCCGCCCTTTCCGGAGGCGACCGCAATGATGTTCTTGACGTTGTCGATCGGTTTGAGCGCCTTCTGCACGGAGTGTGCAACGACTTTCGAGCTGACATCGACGTCAGCTGAAGAGACGCCGTCCAGGGCTTCTACGGCTGATTTGACCGCCTCGGAGATCTCATCAAATATCCCTTTTGCCGGAAAACCCAGCTCGACGGTGACTTTTACCTGATCACCATCGATGTCGATATTTTTTACCGACTTGGCGCTGACCAGATCCCGCTGGAGATGTGGTTCAACATAGCCTTTGATGGCCTCTTCAATCTGTTCTTGGGTTACCGCCATTGAGTGACTCCTGACTTGAACGCTGCGCTCAGGCAGCATTGAAATAATCGTAAACAGGAGATTTTACACTACTGCCTGATTAATTACCAAGTGAAATACTTGGTCTTTTTTATTTCCTGGAGATCCGGGCAGTTATGTACTATCCCGGTAATATCTCAATAAATCCGCGCAATATTCAAGTGTGCTTCCTGCACGGTGCTATTGAGCATCGTAGGCCGGATAAGGCGCTTCACCGATTTTAGATTCAATGCAGATCTTCCAGCGCCGTCATCCGGCTTTGTGTTGCCGGATTTCGCTTACGCTCATTCGGCCTACGGGTTTTTTCCTGCACGGAGTTATTGAGATGTTAGCTATCTCATAAATATCTCAAACCCCTGTGCAAGATGCTGCGGTACGCCGAACAATGCCGTCATTGCGAGGGAGCCTAAGCGACTGCGGCAATCTACTTGAGATTGCCGCGTCGTTCCACTCCTCGCAATGACGGCATTTACACTGTGTTATTGAGAAGTTACGCAGTTAGTTGTTAAGTATTCATGTGAACTATGAAATAATAGCTGATCGATTCCATACACTACTGCGACAGCATCCATGACGCGTAAAATTCTGGTGACCAGCGCCCTCCCCTATGCCAATGGACCGATTCATATTGGCCACATGGTGGAGTATATCCAGACCGACATCTGGGTTCGTCTGCAGAAGATGCGCGGCAACGAATGCTACTACGTCTGCGCCGATGACGCCCATGGCACCCCCATCATGCTGCGCGCCCGTCAGGAGGGGATCACTCCCAAAGAGCTGATCTCCAGAGTCGCCAGCGAACACCAGGCCGACTTTGCCGAGTTTAATGTCGGTTTTGACAACTACTACTCGACCCACTCGGAGGAGAACCACTACTTCGCGACCCTCATCTATCAGCGTCTCCTCGATGCAGGCCATATCCACAGCAAAACCATCACCCAGGCCTATGATCCCAAAGAGCAGATGTTCCTGCCGGATCGTTTCATCAGGGGCGAATGCCCCAAATGCGGCGCAGCTGATCAATATGGTGATAATTGCGAGAACTGCGGCGCCACCTATGCGCCGACAGATCTCAAAAATGCAGTCTCTGCCGTTTCCGGCGCCACGCCGATAGAGAAGGATTCCGAGCACCTGTTCTTCAAGCTCGCTGATTTTGAGGAGATGCTGCGGCAGTGGATTCATGCCGGCCATCTCGATACTGCTGTCGCCAATAAACTCGACGAGTGGTTTGACGCCGGACTCCAGGATTGGGATATCTCGCGCGACGCTCCCTATTTCGGTTTTGAAATCCCCGGCCATCCCGGTAAATACTTCTATGTGTGGCTGGATGCACCCATCGGCTACATGGCCAGCTTCGAGAATTTGTGCGATCGTACTCCGACGCTTGATTTTGATGAATACTGGAGCAAAGAGTCCAGTGCCGAGCTGTATCACTTCATCGGCAAGGACATCATGAATTTTCACGGCCTGTTCTGGCCTGCAACCCTCGCCGGAGCAGGCTTTCGCATGCCTACGGCGCTTTTCGTTCATGGCTTTCTGACTGTTGACGGACAAAAAATGTCGAAATCGCGCGGCACCTTCATCAAGGCGCGCACCTACCTGCAGCATCTCAACCCCGAATACCTGCGCTACTATTTTGCCGCCAAACTGGGATCCGGCGTCGATGACATCGACCTGAACCTCGAAGATTTTGCGCAGCGGGTCAACTCGGACCTGGTGGGTAAATTTGTCAACATCGCCAGCCGCTGCGCCGGGTTCATCAACAAGCGTTTTGACAACATGTTATCGGACAACCTGCAGAATCAAGAACTTTTTGATGAATTTGCCGCTGCCGGAGAGGCCATCGCCGGCCGTTTCGAAGCGCGGGAGTATTCACGGGCGATACGCGACATCATGGCGCTGGCGGACAGGGCCAATCAATATGTCGATGAGATGCAACCCTGGGTGGTTGCCAAACAGCAAGGCAAAGATGATGAGCTGCAGCAGATCTGCTCCATGGGCATCAACCTGTTCCGCGTTCTCGCCATATACCTCAAGCCGGTGCTGCCTGCGACCATCGAAGCCGCCGAATCTTTTTTGCAAATCAAACCGCTCTCATGGGATGATCGCAAAGCTCCGCTGCTTGGCCATGAAATCCGCAAATACAAACCGCTGATGACGCGTGTCGACAGTAAACAGATTGCAGCAATGGTCGAAGATTCGAAACAGGATCTCTCTACCATCGAGAAGACGCATGCTGTTGCAGGGCCGCTTGCCGATGATCCGGTCTCTGATCTCATCAACTTCGATACCTTTGCAAAAATTGATCTGCGCATTGCGAAAATCGTTGCAGCAGCACATGTCGAGGGGGCGGATAAACTGCTGCAGCTGACGCTCGATATCGGCGGTGAAACCCGCAACGTCTTTGCCGGCATCAAGTCAGCCTACACCCCTGAAGATTTACAGGGAAAGCTGACTGTCATGGTCGCCAACCTGGAGCCGCGAAAGATGCGCTTCGGTCTCTCTGAAGGCATGGTGCTTGCCGCCGGACCGGGTGGAGAAGATCTGTTTATTCTTACTCCTGACGAAGGCGCGCAGCCGGGGATGCGGGTGAAATGATGAAAATCGCCATCACCTGCACGCTGGCAATAATGCTCACCGCCTGCACCCAGGAGGTGCAGAACAAATTCGGGCGTGCCGTGCAGAACTGGACTGGCACAAACGGCGTACTCGAAATATACGCCGGTGATAAACTTGTGAAACGCTTTCTGCAGATTGATAAACTCAGCACCGCTGTCAGCACCAGCGGAAATACAGCAAGATCCTATCGTTTCGGCTACGGCGTGCTGGACGCCAATCTCAATGCGATCAAGGATGACGACGAAAAAAAAGTCTATTTTGAAATCAGCGACTTCTCCACCTATATCTTTTATGACAAGCCCGAGTAAACGACTATGACGGAGTTCGCACTGATCCTTGTCAGCACCATACTGGTCAACAACTTTGTGTTGTCCAAGTTTCTCGGCCTGTGCCCCTTCATGGGCGTCTCGCGCAAGCTGGAGACCGCCACCGGCATGGGACTGGCGACTACATTTGTATTGACCCTCTCATCCATCTGCTCCTACCTGGTCAATGAGTATCTGCTGATCCCGCTGGGGCTGGAGTATCTGCGCACCATCGCCTTTATCCTGGTGATTGCAGTGGTGGTGCAATTTACCGAAATGGTGATGCACAAGACCAGCCCGATGCTGTATCGCGTGCTGGGCATCTTCCTGCCGCTGATCACCACCAACTGCGCGGTGCTGGGCGTTGCCCTGCTGAACGTCCAGGAGCAGCATAACTTCATCCAGTCTGCACTCTACGGTTTTGGCGCCGCAGCGGGATTCTCTCTGGTGCTGGTGCTGTTTGCCGCCATTCGAGAACGCATCGCGGTTGCGGATGTACCCAAATACTTCGAGGGCAACGCCATCGCCCTGATTACTGCGGGCTTGATGTCGATGGCATTCATGGGTTTTTCCGGACTGGTGTCAGGCTAATGATCATCGCCATTATCACGATTGCAGCGCTTGCCACGCTGTTTGGTCTGCTGCTCGGCTATGCCGCAGAGCGCTTTCATGTCGAAGGTGATCCGATTGCCGACCAGATCGACAAGCTGCTGCCGCAAACCCAGTGCGGTCAATGCGGACACCCCGGCTGCCGCCCCTATGCCAATGCAATCGCCAATGGCGAAGATGATATCAATCGATGCGCTCCCGGCGGAGAGGCAACCATTATTGCGCTCGCTGATCTGCTTGGACGCGACCCCGTCCCTATGGATGAGGATATCGGCGAAAAGCTGCCGTCGGTGGCGCTCATCATCGAAAAAGATTGCATCGGCTGCACGCTCTGCATCCAGGCATGTCCCGTGGACGCCATCCTCGGCGCTGCAAAACAGATGCATACCGTTATCGAGAGTGAATGCACCGGCTGTGAACTCTGCCTGGCTCCCTGCCCTGTCGAGTGCATCGTCATGATCCCCATCGAGGAGGGCATCAGCAACTGGACCTGGCCCTTTCCCGACAATGACCACAGGGAACTGTCAATCTCCAGGGAGGCGACCTGATGTCAGCAACAGCACCGCTAACACCGGGCCATTTTCACGGCGGCATCCACATGCCGGACCACAAGGCTGAATCAACAACGCAACCCGTTGCAGCAGTGAAGATTCCACCCCGCCTGGTCCTGCCGCTGCAGCAGCACATCGGTGCTCCGGCAAAGGCCATGGTCTCAGTCGGTGAGCATGTCCTCAAGGGGCAGCTGATTGCAGCGGCAAGCGGCC
Source organism: Pseudomonadota bacterium (assembly GCA_034717755.1). Taxonomy (GTDB): domain Bacteria; phylum Pseudomonadota; class Gammaproteobacteria; order Chromatiales; family Chromatiaceae; genus Sva-25. The sequence goes on from JAYELV010000302.1 coordinate 6,144, forward strand.
GCGTCAGCGCACCGATTCACGCACCGACATCCGGCGTCATTGCGGAGATCAGCGACCACCTGGTGCCGCACTCCTCCGGGCTCAGCGCCAGCTGCATCACTATCGATACAGATGGCAGGGATGAGTGGGCAGAACTTCCCCCGCCGATCGATGACTTTGCTTCCACTGACAAGGCCGTACTGATCGAGCGTATCCGCGAAGCCGGCATCGTCGGGCTCGGTGGCGCGACATTTCCCAGCAGCATCAAAATGGAAGCGCGCAACAACAGCATCGATACACTGATCATCAATGCCGCCGAATGCGAACCCTATATCACCTGTGACGACATGCTGATGCGTGAACAGGCTGAACAGATAGTCTCCGGCATCCACATCATCCGGCATATTCTCGGCGTCAAACGCTGCCTCATCGGCATCGAGGACAACAAACCCGAAGCGATCAAAAGCATGCGGGCTGCAGTTGCGGCGGCTTCACTGCAGAACACCGGCGTGGTCAGCGTGCCAACGCTCTATCCCAGCGGCGGAGAACGCCAGTTGACGCTGCTGTTGACCGGCAAAGAGGTCCCCTCACACGGCATTCCCGCCAACATCGGCATCGTCTGCCATAATGTCGGCACCGTCTACGCCATTGCCGACGCAGTGCTGAAGGGGCGGCCGCTGATCTCCCGCATCGTCACCCTCACCGGTGAAGGCGTGGCGCAGCCGCAAAATGTTTACTCGCTGATCGGCACATCCGCCGGCGAGCTGATTGCACAGGCCGGCGGCTACACAGAGAAGGCCAATCAACTCATTTGCGGCGGCCCGATGATGGGGTTTTCCATGCCCACCGACGAGGTACCCGTTACCAAGGCCGTCAACTGCCTGCTGGTCGCCAGTGAGCAGGACTGCCCGCCTCCGGAGCCTGCCACAGCCTGCATCCGCTGCGGCAAATGCGCCGAAGCATGTCCGGCGCAGCTGCTGCCGCAGCAGCTCTACTGGCACTCCCGCTCGCGCAACTTTGACAAGGCGCAGGATTACCACCTGTTCGACTGTATCGAGTGCGGCTGCTGCTCGCATGTGTGCCCCTCCCATATCCAGCTGGTGCACTACTACCGCTTTGCCAAGACGCAAATTTGGAGCAAGGAGAAGGAGAAGAGCAAGGCTGATCACGCGCGCCAGCGCCACGAGGCAAGGGTAGCGCGGCTCGAGCGCATCGCCGCGGAGCGCAAGGCGCGCATGCGCAAAAAGAAGGCCGCGCTGAAGAGCAAAAAGGGCGGCGGTGAGAGCGCCAAAAAAGCCGCCATTGCCGCCGCTGTCAAACGCGCCGCGGCAAAAAAATCTGCAGCGAAGGCTGCAACCAATTCCACCCAGGGCGCCACTGAATAATGCAATTTTCGACCTACAGCTCACCCCATACCGGCCACAGTGAAAACGTCACGCTGGTGATGGCGCAGGTGCTGCTCGCCATGGTTCCCGGTGTTATCGCGATGACCTGGTATTTCGGCTGGGGTGTTGTCATCAACATTCTGCTGGCATCCGCAACTGCCGTCGCTGCCGAGGCCGGGTTTCTGAAACTGCGCAAGCGCCCCATCGCCCCGGTCATCATGGATCTCAGCGCCATCGTCACCGCGGTGCTGTTTGCCGTCTCCATCCCGCCGCTGCTCCCCTGGTGGCTGACTGTCGGCGGCATGCTGTTTGCCATCATCGTGGTCAAGCAGCTCTACGGCGGCCTGGGCTTCAACCCCTTCAACCCGGCCATGGCCGCCTACGTGCTGCTGCTGATCTCCTACCCGTCAGAGATGACGCAGTGGCTGCCGCCGCGAGAGTTGTCTACACACAGCCTCGACTTCCTCACTTCACTCGGCGTCATCTTCAGCAACGCCCTGCCACAGGGGGTGAATTGGGACGCCTTAACAATGGCGACCCCGCTCGACGAGATGCGCACCCAGCTGGATATGGGCAAGATGATCAGCGAAATCCGTCTCAGCCCGATATGGGGCGATTATGGCGGCCTCGGCACCGAGTGGGTCGCCAACTGGTTCCTGCTCGGCGGCCTGTTTCTGTTATGGCGGCGCATCATTACCTGGCATATCCCGCTGTCGATGATTGGCGCAATACTCATCATGGCGACGGCATGGTGGCTGGCTGAACCTGAGGCCAATCCCTTTCCTGCATTCCACCTCTTCAGCGGCGGGGTTATCATAGGCGCGTTCTTTATCGCCACGGATCCGGTGACGACTGTCACCACCAAAAAAGGACAGCTCATCTTCGGCGCTTTGATTGGCGTACTGGTCTACAGTATTCGCAGCTGGGGCGGCTATCCCGACGCTGTCGCCTTTGCCGTACTGCTGATGAACATGGCTGCGCCGACCATCGGCTACTACACGCAGCCACGCATCTATGGAGAGCAGGAGAGCAAGGGTGGCAAGGATGGAATATAAAAATATCATTGTCTCCGGTCTGATCCTCGGATTCTTCGGCATCCTCGGCGCACTGCTGGTCTCCGGCACGGAGCAGCAGACCCGCGACATCATCATCCACAATGAACGCATGGCGCTGCTGGACCAGCTATACGAACTCGTGCCCCAGTCGGAGATCGACAACGATTTTTTACAGCACCCGCTGACGCTGAATGCAGCGGAATTCCTCGGCATCGACAACACCCTGGCTTACATCGGCACACAACAGGAAAAACTGTCCGCAATCGTGTTTGAATCAACCATCCCCAACGGCTATGCCGGCCCCATCCTGATGCTGGTTGCCATTGATGGCAAAGGAACACTCAAAGGGGTGCGCATCGTCTCCCACAGTGAAACCCCCGGACTGGGTGACAAGGTCGAACTGGAGCGCTCCGACTGGGTGCTGGGTTTCAACGAAAAATCACTGACAAACCCCGTCGAGTCGCAGTGGAAGGTCAAAAAGGATGGCGGCGTCTTCGACCAGTTTACAGGTGCGACCATCACCCCGCGGGCGATTGTCAACAGCGTCAGAAAAGC
>JAYELV010000303.1:0-9104 GCA_034717755.1 Pseudomonadota bacterium
TTTTCCTAATCATTTTACCAGTCCTTTTCTAGCGTGACCTATAAACATAAATGATATACGGGATTTTAAGAAGATATGTCCAATTTCGACTACCCGGACATGGAGCACTATTCAACTTCAAGTTCCCTGATCTTCATCTCCTCACCGCTGGTGACCTGAAGCTGGTAACTGCCACAATCCGGACAGGCATCGAAGCGTTGTTTTACCTGTATAACTTTGCAACACTGTATGCACCAGGCTTCGCCTGGCACATCAATAATCTCAAGGCGGGCTGCGTCGGCCAGGGTGTTGCGCATAACGGCATCGAAGCAAAAACGCATGGCTTCAGGCTCGACTTCTGACAGTGCGCCAATCTCCAGCCACACAGTTTTCACTCGATTGAAGCTCTGACTCTTTGCATTGTCCTGCAGGATCTGCAAAACACTCTCACATAACGACATCTCATGCATCAGTAGTCGATTCCTGAGTAATATGCAATTTGTAGCCCACGCAGGGGTCGATTGCATTGATCAATAAATGCGCCTGTTTTTCTACATCTCCCGACTCCCCCTGCAGAGAAGCAAGTGCATGGGCGACCACCCCTTGTGGATGAAAATTCCACTCCGTTGGAGCCAGAATCTGGTAGTTTTGAATCACTTTACCATCCAGCGCTATGCGATGCACGAGCTCTCCTCGCGCCGCCCTTGCCTGGCCTATGCCCGGGTTGCATACTCCGGGATCGCAAGCATCGTGCTCACCTCTGCTGTCAACTTCATGCGGCAACAATTTTTCAGAGAGCTGTGCAATTTCTGTCAAACGTGCAACCAGCCTGACCAGCAGGCCGTTGCCATACGTCTGTTTCAGTGACTCAAGCAGCGGGCTATGGGTGCGTGTCAAGCTCGAAGTCTCGCAACACTCTCCGTACCACTGCGGCTGCTCGAGATACTGCTTGTGTTGCATCGACACATGCAACTGCGCTTCATCCATCACCGGTAATGCCACCGAGTCACATCTCCCCGCGCCACTCCAGCCTGCCTGCATGATTTGATCGATCAAGCGGGCGGGGATTGTTTGCGAGGATTTGACCCACTGAACAAGATCCTTGTGAGTGGTAATCGTCAACCACTGCGCAACCGGCATCGAAAACAGACTTTGCTGCAGAAGATCAGCAACAGAGTCAGCCACAGCGTTCAACTCGATGAAATTGGACTTGCTTTCCGACATGTCCGGCTGAAACAAATTCGACTGCGGAGACAACGCCTGCTGATAGGCGCGCTGCAGCGCCACAATCCCGGCCAGCGTTGAACTGTCCGCTTCACTATCGATAAAAGCAGGCCAATCCAGCAGAATGCGCCACAGGTGCTCACGCAATGTCTCCATATTCACCAGCAGGTCACGTTTTTGCTCGATCTCCGCTGCTGCCTGCTGACCCAACGCCTGTTCACAGGCGCGCACTGCGGCACAAGACTGGGCTGTCGCACAAATATTGAATAGCAAGGGGATCAATCGCAGCGATTCGGTAATATCCTTACCGATAAACACCCTGGATGCATACAGCGGACGGCTGGATTCGATGCTCACCACATTGGCTGCGGCAAGCCTGGTTTGCAGGCGAATGATCAGGCTTCCCTCGACCTCCATCATGCCTCCCTGTGAAATTTTACCGTCAACAGATCCCGGCGGTTTGTCGGTGTTTCAAGAGGCTTTTTCAGCATCGGATAATCATCTTTTGCAACCACATCATTGATTGATGGGGAAGGCATTTCTCATGCACACCAGTATGCGCCACAGCAGTAGCGGAAGCCAGAACCAAAAAAAGTTTGTAGGGTGCAATAAGTCGTTGTCCAAAAAAAACTTCCCGATCCTGCTTGCCCTGTTGTTGCTCACGCCACCGCGCATATCAAACTGCTTTGCTATTTCTGAGTATACGCCGGGAACTCCCCTGTATACCTGTATAATAATGAGATTATGTCACGCTGCGAAGAGCAGTAGAGTATTACAAATCATGCAAAAATTACCCACACTGAAACTGGGAAAGGATCAGGAGCGACGCCTGCTCGCCGGCCATGCCTGGATCTATAGCAACGAGGTCGATAGCAAAGAGACTCCCCTCAAAGCATTCTCCGCAGGCGAACAGGTGGCTGTCGTCAGCCAGCGCGGCAAGTGGATCGGCAACGCCTACGTCAATCCCCATGCGCTCATTTGCGCACGCATAGTCAGCACTGATATCAGCAAGATGCTCGATGAAAAACTGCTGACTGAACGCATCAGCCAGGCTTTGCAACTGCGCCAGCGTCTGTATGAAAATGATTTCTACCGCCTCGTCTATGGCGAGAGCGACTTCCTGCCGGGATTGGTCATCGACCGCTATGGGGACTACCTGGTGGTGCAGATCACCACTGCCGGCATGGAGGCAGTACGCAGCCAGATTGTCTCCGCCCTCGAGAAGTTGCTTTCGCCGGGTGGCATCCTGCTGCGCAATGACACACCCATGCGGGCCATGGAGGGACTCGACTCCTGTGTAACGGTTGCCAGTGGCGAGATCCCGCCGCTGGTGCAGTTGAGTGAAGCTGAATCGAAATTTGAAGTGTCACTTCTCGAAGGGCAGAAGAGTGGATGGTTCTTCGACCAGGCAGCCAATCGTAATGACATGCTGCGCTATATCCGGGAAGGCGACAGTGTCGTGGATATCTGCAGCTACGTCGGCGCCTGGGGTATCCGCGCCGCCCGCGCCGGCGCCAGTGAGGTGATCTGCGTCGACAGCTCCAATGCCGCTCTTGAGCAGGTAAAGCGCAATGCCGAAATGAATGCAGTGCAGGATCAAGTTCGCACCATGAAAAATGATGCCTTCGAACGTCTCAAGAAGTTCGCCAAACGCAAGCGCCAGTTTGACATGGTGATTCTCGACCCGCCCGCCTTCATCAAACGCAAAAAAGATCTCAAGGAGGGCATGCAGGCCTATCGCAGGCTCAACGCCCTCGGACTCGAAGTTCTGAAGCCCGGCGGCATCCTCATCACCTCCTCATGCTCGTTTCACATGGCGCAGTCGCAGCTGTTGAATGTGGTGCGCCAGGGCGCGGTCAGGGAGAGAAGCCGTCTGCAGCTGCTGCAATATGGTCAGCAGGGAGCAGACCACCCCGTTCACCCTGCAATTCCGGAAACGGCTTATCTAAAGACGCTGTTTCTGCATAAGGTTTGATTTTACCGTAACTCGAGCATGGCTCGACCGGTGATCTTGCCATCGAGTACAACGCCATCATTTTGCATGCTGATCTGAATATCATGCAGTTGCAGAGCAGAGATATCGAGCTCTATGCCCTGCGGAGTCATGCTGTCGAGTCGCCGGGTCAGGCGTTGTTTCCATCGATCCAGCGACAGTTGCATCTGCCGGTTTGCTGCATCTTCCAGCGCCTTTCGTATGACACTGTAAAACACCCCGCTAAGTGATACTTGCAGAGCGCTATCCGCAGTGTAGTCATACTTCAGATTGTCCAGGCTCAGCTGCTGTGTCGCAGAATCAAATGCCAAATCCGCCTTGATGGCCAGGGTTCCGGCGGCAGCTCCGGATAGATGCGTGGTGATGTTGATTTGCTGCTGATGTGCAGCTATCTGAATCGTATCAATCCCAAACTGGTTATTGTTGAAATCAAATTGCTGACCTGACAGCAGCGTGGTGAGACTTCGTCCAAGCTCTGCAAAATCGAGTTCCAGCGCAAGGTGTAAATTTTGCCCACCAGGGTCCGGGTAGAATCGTCCGGGAGGCGGTAGCGGCGTGCTGCCGGATTCGGGCCGTGAACCCATGATCAATTTTGGATACATCATGACGGCAAGCTGCAGCTCGAGCATATCGTCATATCCATTCATCGGAGAGAGCGCATAGCCTGCGGGGCGAAGCAGCAGCCAGTAGTTCTTATCGAGTTCGAGCGGTTGCTGCAGCAGAGACCAGCCCTGCTGCGCCTGCTTTTGCATGGCTGCCGAGCGGGACTCCAGCTTTTCCAGCGCCTGGCCAAGTCTGTTTTTCAGCTGCTTGTGAAACACATTTTCGATGACTGGAGTCACATCGATATTAGCGATGGTCATGGTGCAGCGATCCAAAAAATGTGTGGGCAGAACCCGGTATTGAGGCCGCTGCATCCACTCCTCTCCCCGCCCCAGCTTGAGCTGCACTCCGATGATCGCCTGGCGCGGTGGTTCATTGACTCCGCAGCTTGAGTTGAGATTCAGCGCTCCCAGAACCCGCTTGTGCGCCCTGATCCAGTAGCGGATATGCGCCTGTACGGTGAGCACATCATCATGGATATCAAAACTCAGCGGTCCACGCCAGGCGCGGTATTTTGTATCGATGCCATGTGAGCGCTTCCATTTACGCCAACTCCCCGACTCTTGCGGAAGCGACGCTTCGACTTCACGATAGATGGATTCAAGGGATATGCGCAGAGGCGCCTCGATGGTCGTCGGCAACCCGCTTGATGACTGCTGTTCGGGATGCGGCTGGGCATTGGCTGAAGCGATCAGGAGAAGCTGCAGGGAGAGGAGCAATAGCCGAAACATGGTAAATCCTCAATATCGCGCTCAGAAGAGCGCTCCAACATTCATCTCTCTTCTCCCCAAATCCCAACAACAACGATGCCGAACAAAGTGGGAGCGGTCTTCCGGCCGCGATTGAGATTGATTATTTTGCTGCCCTGGAGGCCTTTTTGCGATCATTCTCGGTGAGATGGCGCTTGCGGATTCGGATCGATTCCGGTGTCAGTTCGACCAGCTCGTCATCCTCGATTGCTTCCAGTGCCTGCTCCAGACTCATCCTGATTGGTGGCGTCAGTACGATGTGCTCATCCGTACCGGAGGCGCGCACATTGGTCAGCTGTTTACCCTTCAGCGGATTGACAGTGAGATCGTTGCTGCGGGAGTGCAGGCCGATTACCTGCCCCTCATACACCTCTTCATTGGCGCCGATAAACAGCTTGCCGCGCTCCTGCAGATTAAACAGGGCAAAACCAAGCGCCTTGCCGGTGCCGTTGGCGATCAGGGCGCCGTTGCCACGCGGCGCAATGCCGCCTTTGTGGGCTTCGCCATAGTGCTCGAAGACGTGGTAGATAAGACCAGTGCCTGAAGTGGCGGTCATGAACTCGGTCTGAAATCCGATCAGGCCGCGCGAAGGAATGATATAGTCAAGGCGCACCCGCCCCGCTCCATCCGGCAGCATATCCTTGAGTTGACCGCGACGTTTTCCAAGCGCTTCCATGATGCCTCCCTGGTGCGCCTCCTCCACATCGACGGTAAGACTTTCGTAGGGCTCGCACATCTCTCCCTCGATCTCCCGGAATATGACTTCCGGACGTGACACGGCAAGCTCATAGCCTTCACGCCGCATGGTCTCCAGGAGGATGGAGAGGTGCAGTTCACCGCGACCGGAGACCTGAAATTTTTCCGGCTGGTCACCAGGTTCAACGCGCAGCGCCACATTGTGAATCAACTCAGTATCGAGACGCTCCTTGATCTGACGGGAGGTCAAATATTTACCCTCTTTGCCGGCGAATGGCGAGGTATTGACCTGAAAGGTCATGGAGACAGTCGGCTCGTCGACACTCAGAGCCACCATCGCTTCAGGACTCTCGGGATCACAAATTGTATCAGAGACGTGCGGCGCCTCGATGCCGGTCACAGCAACGATATCACCGGCAGATGCAGATTCGACTTCGACACGCTCAAGCCCCATGAAACCGAATACCTGGCTGATCTTGCCACGACTCTTGTCGCCTTCGCGACTGAGGATGGTTACCTGCTGGTTACGCGACAAAGTCCCCCTGGCAATTCGCCCGATGGCAATGGCGCCCGTGTAACTGTTATATCCCAGTGAACTGACCTGCATCTGCAGGGTGCCGTCAGGATCGACGTCGGGCACCGGACAATGCTTGATGATTGTTTCAAACAGCGGCGTCATATCACCTTCACGCACAGACTCTTCCGTTGATGCATAACCATTGATTGCCGAAGCATAGATAATCGGGAAATCAAGCTGCTCATCGGTGGCGCCGAGACGATCAAACAGCTCAAAAGTCTGATCAACGACCCAGTCGGGACGTGCACCGTCACGGTCAATCTTATTGATAACAACGATTGGCTTGAGGCCATGGGCGAAGGCTTTCTGCGTGACGAAGCGAGTCTGCGGCATCGGACCTTCGACGGCATCGACCAGCAGCAGGACCGAATCCACCATCGAGAGTACGCGTTCAACCTCTCCGCCGAAATCGGCATGTCCGGGGGTATCGACAATATTGATACGGTAGTCGTTCCAGTTAAGCGCTGTATTTTTAGAGAGGATGGTAATGCCACGCTCTTTCTCGAGCTCATTGGAGTCCATGACGCGTTCGACTTCACCAAAGCGTTCGCCGAGGGTACCCGACTGTTGCAGCAGTTCATCCACCAAAGTGGTTTTACCATGGTCGACATGGGCAATGATGGCGATATTGCGTAATTTGTTAATCACAGGGGACACTCGATGATAGAGAGAGAATAAGGTGGCGGATTATACCGGAGATGTGAGTATGAGTTGACGCTAATATTGTTGGAAGAAAATATCAATTACTTACGGCAACTTGTTGTGAGTCTCTGTTTAGATATTTCGTCATATGATTGAGAACAAAAATGTCGGAGGAGTTCTCCACAGAAGCTGTGGATAACTCTGTGGAAAGTATTTGAAAATCCACACGCCAGCCGGTAGTTTATTACAGCCACGTTACATTGTCTAAATTTTACACAATACAGATAATGCTTTCATATCAATATCTTATGGCCATTAATTGATGCTGAAAACAAGGCGAGGCGGACTCTGCCAATAAAAAATGGTTGACGATTCCATGCTGTGCAAAAGTCAAGATATTAATCAAGATTATTTGTAACTATTCAGCTTGTTGATATATTTCACAGGCAAGTCACTGTTTTCGGGCATATCTGCTGGAAACGTAGGAGGCAGGGACGCCGACTCGAGCCTACATGGATGTATTCACGGCGTTTTCCGGAAGATATGCCCGGAAACAGTGACGAATTAGCAGGTGCTGAATAGTTACGATTATTTTTAGAATTTCATTGCGGCAATCCAGGAAAAGCTGTTGTCCGGATGCGTCAGAAGATCGTCCTGGAGATCATCGTCATGAAGCACAGCAGTGTAAGAATTTCCATGTGGCGGGGAGTTGCAGAAAATGCGTTGCTATGCCGGGGTGGATCCAGACATATCCCATGAGAAGGTACAGTCGACTTCGCACAAAACCTGAACGAGACCACTCTCCCCCTGCTCCAGGATCATCGATAAGGGAGTCTGGCGTCCAAAGCGGCGCTGCGGTTGCCTGATCCAGCGTTCTGACATTTTAGGGTTTCTTGGATAAGTCGTACGCAATGCATCCTTGATACGCAGCAGATACATGGCCCGGCGCAACACCACCGGATCATTGGGTAGCAGCGCATTACCATCACGATATTTATTGAACATACGCGCCCTGGCATTTGACGGTAAAGCCAGCAGCTGCTGCATCTCTGACGTTTGCAGACGCCACGAGTCGAGCAAGGCAACGACTGCACGGGTAATCTGCTTGAGTGCGGTCAATTCAGTCTCGGTGAGTTCACTATCTGTTGTCATGGGAAAGCCTGCGTACTGTAAAAAGAAGACCGAAGCAATAACCTATAGAATTACTGTGTAATTATACCACAGCCATTTTTTTAGCCTGGATCTGAAAATCATCATAGCAATTCTCAACGCACCAATAGAGTGCCGATACCTTAAAAGACTTTTACCACGAAGCACACGAAGTGCTTCGTGGTGAGTATCTCTCTACATTGGAAACGCTGGAATCATCACAAAAACCCTGAAGATCAATGAAATATTTTTTGCCACCAGCGGCGTCTCTTGTTGGGCGGCTGAATCGCCTGAGGAAGGTCGACAGGCGGAAGGCGGCTCAGGACCCAGCCTGGTAGAGGCGGGTTATCACTGAAACCACAGCTGACGCCAAGATTATTCGGGTCATAGATTTTGATAAATGCCGGTGTTTGCAGATTATCGGCATAAACAATACCGCAATACTCCTCGTCATGCTCCTCATGCAGCAGCTGATCGATCTCCGAGAGAAAACGGTCAAGTTGCTCACTTGAAGTTGCCGAGGCGGGCGGCGTCTCTCCAACAGCATAGATGTACCACTCTCCATCGTTTTGCTTGCGCACCTCCTGCCACAACGCATCGAGCTGATGCCAGCGCAGGGCCGAGGTAAAACTGCCTTTGAAAGCGGAAAGATATGTGTCACTCATGCGCACATAATAGTCACAGACGAACAAAGTTGCATGTTTTTTACTCGAGCCTCAAACTTATATAGAAAGAAATATCTCAATACCCCGCGTAGATCAACACCTGCGGAGAGGATGCTACCGTCCTCCGAACGACAACTGTCATTGCGAGGAGTGGAACGACGCGGCAAATTGCTTGTTGTGATCATTTGCCTGATCATCATCAGATAGGCTAACATCTGATTTCAATTACAATAAATCAGAGGAGATAGAAAATGCCCCGTTTTCTTCAGTTGTCCGCACTTGTAGCTGTTATTGTCGGCATCAGTGGTTGTCAGACCGGTCAATATCAGGCAGCATCGGAACCCGGTTACAATCAAACACAGCCCCGCTACAGTCAGACAGGATCGAGTTATAACTCATCTTATTCACGAGAGACTCAATGCAGGGATGAAGCCCGCCGGGCATCTGCTGATGCCAGCAATAACAACGTGGGTAAAACAGCTGGTGGCGCGATCGTTGGAGGCCTTGTCGGATATGCTGTCGGGAGAAACACCACCCACCATGGCCGCCGCTACAGCGGCGCTGGTACTGCTATAGGCACGGCAACAGGTGCGGCAGTAGGACACAATATGGGTGATAACCCCCAGGCAGTCTTTGATGCTGTATACGCAGACTGCATGAATCTCCGCTGAGCCGTGCCATAACAGACCATTGTGTATTAAAGAAAGGTTCTGAATGACACAGCAGCAATTCTAGTAACTTCTCAATAACTCCGTGCAGGAAAAACCTGTAGGCCGGATGAGCGGAAGCGAAATCCGGCAACCCAAAGCCGGATGACGGCGCTGGAA